>JAFXOC010000120.1 GCA_017529085.1 Selenomonadaceae bacterium
GTGTATCCGAACTCCTTCAAGTCTTGGATTCTTCGAGCCCAGTTAGGATTTTTGGGCAGAGTGCATTCGACACATTGCCAACCGCCTTTCACAAGGCTATCAAAGAACGCCTTGGTCGTTTCTGCTTTTGGCTTTTCCTCCTGCCAAAATTTTTCTTGCTTCTTCAACCATGAATTAAAATTGGCAGGGTTCATCTGCTCGTATACATCGTTAAGATATACTGTAAGGTTTTCAATGTCACCCTGCTTTATAGAAACACCCGTCCTTCTGTATTCAACAGGAACCCATCCATCCCACGTTTTTAGGGGATAACAAAACTTGACATGAATATACTCTTCCGAAGCTTTAGAGTGTTTCTTACGCTCATCTTCTACGATGTGAATGTTCTTATTTAATCTGTTTTGCATTTATAAATCGCCTCCACCGCCTAATCCTTCTTCGTTTCAATAATATCCTCAACTCGACAATCCAACACCTCGCAAATCTTAAGCAAAATGTCGGTGGTGATGTTATCGCCTCTTCCCAACTTAGCTATGGATGTTGGGCTAATCCCGGCAGCATCTTTTAGCTGCATTTTCGTCATTTCTTTGTCAATGAGCAGTTTCCAAAGTTTGTTATAGCTTATCCGCATTTTATGCCGACCCCCTAATGAATACCCATCATCATGTTGTAGTGTTGTTCTTGTTCCGTGTATTTGAATATCATCTGGAAGGTTTCGCGGCATTGAGCAGGGTCGATACATCCATCGACATAATGCAAGCCATCATTGAAAACGGTAGAATTGACCGTCATGTAGGACAGCATAGCTGATGCCAAGTCAAATTTTGTATAATCTTCCTCGCCGTTTTCGTTATGAGTGAAAGCGTCCTTATTATTCTCCAATATCCTCTGCCGCAGGTCTTTGCCTTCATAGCCACAAAGCTGAAGAAAATAATATTCCAAGATGCGACGAGCGACATTCATCAGCGTGATGTTGGGAAAATAAGAGTAGACGGCTCACAACCGATTTATTGGGTATGCTACGGCAGTTATACGAAACGCAAAAGCAAAAAAACCGTCTGTAATAAGGGACGATTTCTCACAGAAGAAATACTGATAAAAAAGTGCAATGAAATTCTTGGATTAGATGAGTTTGACGAGGATATTTTCTCGAGTAAAGTTGCAAAGATAATCGTTGATTCGGAAAAATTAACATTTCACTTGAAAAACGGAGAAAATATAGCGACCGCCATTCAAGTCAAAGAAAATAATAAAATTAGAAAGCCGCCGACAAAGTTCAGTTTTTGGACAGGCAAAATTCATTGTGAAGTATGCGGCGGGAATTATATCCGCCAAACAAGGCACTATTTGAACGGCGATATTGAGCATTATTGGATTTGTCAAAAAGGCAATAAATGCGAAGGACGTAAAAATGGGGTCTTATGGCAAAACGATATTGACGAAGGGACTATTAATTCTGCCGATAAAGTGGAGTTTATCACAGCGGGATTAGGCAGAAAATTAACGGTACATTTTAAAGACGGAACAACGAAAGAAATACATTGGAATAAGAGAAAACGCCACATTAGCCAAAAGAGAGGAGAGTAATCAATGCCAAAAGAAATTTTGACCATACCCGCCACAATTCGCTCGGTTTCGGCGCAACAAAAAAATATAACGATAAAGCGTAAAGTTGCCGCTTATGCGAGGGTCAGCACTGACAGAGACGAGCAACTCACAAGTTACGAGGCGCAAGTGAATTATTATACGAATTATATCAAGAGCCGCGAGGATTGGGAGTTTGTGGGAATGTACGCAGATATGTAAAATGCTTATTTGATACAATGCCTTAAGAAGAAATAGCTCTCGGAAGGCTTGTAATATGGGCTTTGCAGGATTTCATACTATTATGAAAAATCCCGTTAAATGTTCATGCACCCATGTATGCACCCGTGGGTGCATATTTTTTTGCACCCGATGCACCGATTTTGCACCCTCCGAGGAAAAATAAAAAGGTTCAGTTAACTGTCACGCAAGTGTGGTTGTTTGTGGCTTTGACGAAAAGCAGGAAAAATTATTGTTTTGGCGAATAATATACCATAGATATATAATCGGGGAGGCGGGGAGACGTGAACAAGGTAGACGATTTGGCAGAAATTCTCAAAAACAGCAAGGAAGCTGTGTTCTTCGGTGGAGCGGGAATGTCCACGGAATCGGGTATCCCGGATTTTAGAAGCGCTGATGGGATATACAGCCAAAGCCTAAATCAGAAATTTCGCCCGGAGGAAATGGCCTCACACAGTTTCCTCGTAAATCACCCGAAGGAGTTCTTTGAATTCTATCGACAACGAATGATGTTTATGAACGCCAAACCCAACAACGGTCATCTTGCTCTTGCCACTCTGGAAGAGCAATACATCATGAAAGCCGAAGAGACGCAGAATATTGACGGCTTGCACCAAATGGCAGGCTCCAAGAGGGTTTACGAGCTTCACGGCTCAAGTCTCAGATGGCCGTGCATGAAATGCGGCAAAGTCTATCCTATGGAGTACGCTTTGCAAGACGAGAACAAACCTATTCCGCATTGCGCCGATTGCGGCGGCGTGGTTAGACCGGGAGTGGTTCTCTATGAAGAAGGTTTGGACGATGAAACCGTAGAAAATGCCATAAGAGCCATCGGCGCTGCGGATACTCTTATCGTAGGCGGCACTTCATTGGTGGTTTATCCGGCGGCGGGGATGATTAGATATTTCCGAGGGAAGAACTTAGTGATTATCAACAAAACCGAAACCAAAGCCGACGAATGGGCGAATCTTGTCATAAGAGATCCGATTGGGGAAACGCTTCATAAAGCGGTGAGTCGCCTTTTCAATAATGAACGTGGGTCTACCAATGGAAATTGAGCGACAATTCTTGGTATCGGATCTGCCGCCGTTGCCAAACGGCATGGAAATAGTGAAGGAAATTTTGAGGGATGATTGATGGAATTTCAAGGACACAATTTGTCGGCATTGTATTTTGTTGTTATCAATATCGTAGCAATAGCGGTCTATGGCTGGGATAAGCTGTGCGCTGTTCGCAAATGGTGGAGGGTGCCGGAGATGACGCTCATCGCCATCGCTCTCATTGGCGGCAGTATTGGGGAGATTGTAGCTATGAGAATTTTTCGGCATAAGACGCTGCACTTGAAATTCAAATATGGTCTGCCCTTTATACTCATACTGCAAATCGCCGGGGTGGTGTATCTGCATTTGCCGAAATAAGCCATAGGAAGGAACCCAACATGAAATATACAATACGAAATATGCTCCTCTCGGTAATTTGTTTCCTTGCGTTAATGGGAGGCTCTACCACGGTGCTTGCAGCCTCATCTGTGGAAAAAGAGGACATATCGATTTTTGGTGCGGAAGTCTCGCCCTACAAAAAATATACCATGTATCTCGGCACAAAGGATAAAAATACGGGAA
>JAFXOC010000121.1 GCA_017529085.1 Selenomonadaceae bacterium
CTGCAAGGGGAGCATTTTTTCTCTGAACTTGGACATATCCACGTTGAGGAACGTGACTTTCTGTTGTTCGATAGCGTATTTCTTAGCCTCTTCAACCTGTTTTTCCCACTCTTTAAGCTCCACTTCCGTGGAATATTTAAAGCCGTCCATGAAGATCTTTCTATCTGCTTCGGGCAAATTTTCCAAGAACTTCACGTTAGCGAGCACGATATCGGGAATCATCTGGTGCATATTATTGCTATAGAATTTAGCAACTTCGCCGTGTTTGTTTGCGGTAAGCGCAAGTTCGTTGTTTTCCGCGCCGTCGATAACGCCTTGCTGAATAGCGGTATAAACTTCGCCGAAAGCCATAGGAGTCGCGGCTCCGCCTAAAGCGTTAACCATAGCAATACTTGCGGGAGACTGCTGAACGCGAAGTTTCAAGCCCTTCATGTCGTCCGGAGTGTTAATCGGAGTTTTTGCGTAGAAACTGCGAAGACCCGCATTGTACCAAGTTACAACTCTAAAACCTGCGTGTTCGGGGGTTTTATAAATTTTTTCGGTGAACGACGGATCGTTCATTGTAGCAAAATACGCTTCCTTCGATCCGAAGAGATAGGGAATACTGAAAATTTCGAAGGTTTTTTCAACTGTCTCAACATTCGGCGCGCCAACGATAACTATATCGATAGCGCCGGTTTGGTTAAGCTCGATAACCTTCTTTTGACCGCCCAAAAGCTCGTTGGGGAAAATCTGGATCTCGTATTTGTCTCCGAGACGTTCTTCAACGTACTGTTTAAAGGCGACGATCGCGGTGTGCTCGGGATGTTTCTCAGTCTGAGAATGAGCTACGCGAACGATTTGCTTGCCGTTCCCAACGTTTGCGCAGCCGGATAAAGCGAAGAGCGCAAAAACGCAGGAGGCAAGAATGGCAAAGATTTTGCCAAGCCTCATAAATAAAACCCCTTTCGTTAAAATAGAATAATACCGAGGGCAATCTCTAAAAATTGTTTCATCTTTACGATAATTCCGCGCTCCTTCATGGTGGGAAAGCATCGGATATAAGTTTTTAGAATTACCCCTAAAACACTCTTATTTTATCTCATTTAAAATTTTTTGTAAATAAAAATAAAAATTTTCTCATAAATTAGAAATAGATTAGAACTGCCATTCAAGATACCGCTTCCGACATTTTTAACGCTCAATTCTTTAAATATCGCCGTTAGCCTCTTTCTCCATAATCTCATAAAGCGTCAGCATCTCGTTAATCCGTCTTATATCTTCTCTGCTCATATTGCAAGATATATCCGCGCCGCCATAATAACGGACGGTCACGCTATTTGCGCCCCCAACCGCTTTTAACATGGCGATAACCTGTTTATCCGCGTCAAAAACGTAACTTTCGGTCAAATTTTCCGCGCCTTTTCCTAATTTGTCATGCCTTTTCGTTGCGTCAAGCGCAAACGAATAAGTAACTCCATCCGCCGTGACGTCCAAATGATCCCCGTGAATCCAACCGTAATTTGCATCATCCAAAGCCGAATAATAATAAATATCATGTTTTAAGGTTATAATTCCGTTTTGCTCCGCTATAAAAGGACGAAGGTGTACGCCGGAGAGTTCCTTTCCTCTTTTATGGGTATAAAAGGTTACGCCACCCCTCGTAACTATCTTCATCTTCGCTTCGATATCTTCTCTTAATTTTTCAACGCGCTCTCTTTCAGCCTTTTGTTTTCTCTCTTCTTCCTCTCTCTGTCTACGTTCTTCCTCCTCTTTCTCTCTCTTTAACCGCTCTTCCTTCTCTTTTTTAGACTGCGCCGCTTGCCTTTCCTTTTCAA
>JAFXOC010000122.1 GCA_017529085.1 Selenomonadaceae bacterium
CTTTTCCCTTACGGGTTTTTTCAGCGCCTTGAAATCCGTCGCATGGAATGGACGCTCGATAGGCCAGCGGATGTTTTGAGGATTAAGTGTGTCGTTTGTAATCGCATCCACAAAGGCTATTTGATTATGATATTTATTCCATGGTCCAATGCACCAAAAATCAAGCGTCGCAAAGGCGTGAGCGGAAAAATATATCGATATGTTTTTGGAGAAAGTTTCAAGATACGCTTTGATAAACCTGCCTTTGTTGGCGTTTAACAATTCGTCGTTAAAATCCTTGTTGAAAAGTTTAATGGTGTCTGAATGAATAGGATTGTATTTCTCCCGCCATATTGAGAGTTTCAAAACATAGTTTAAATCACTTTTTGCCGATTCCGATATCTCTCCCCCCACACATAATACGCGACCTATTTGCTGAAGCGGAATCCCTATCGACTCCTTAAATGGAACTACCCTGTAAACATTTGCCGCCGATGTAATCACGAAAAAACAAAAGAGCCGCCCCTATAAATCTAAACATATATTTTCTTTCGACAAAACCGAATACCATAAGCGCTGCAACCAAGATATAGAGGCCGTTGTTCCTAAGCAGCAGTATAGGAAGCGACAAGCATAGGAAAATAAGAAACATTCGCTTTTTCGTCACTATTTTGCTTAAATTATTCTTGTTTTCGTATAAAAATAAAGTAAGCATCAGCAAAAACAGAGAAAATATACCGTCCTTTTGAATGGTTATGGCGGTATTGGGAAAAATGGGCAAAAAAGCAAAAACAAGGGCTGATGCCGCCAAAAATACTACGGATATTCCTCTCTTGTATAAGAAAAAAATTAAATATGAAAACGCCGCCGACATAAGAAACATTCTGAAAATCGTCAAAAAAGCGAAACCTAAATTGTCAATTCCGAAAAAAACTCCCAAATTCCACGCATAATGCAAAATCATGCTGTATATGAGAGGTTGGATAGGCCAAGCAAAGGGATCGAAAATAACAAAATACTCGTCGAAAAAACTGATGCCGGGGTAATACGCCAAAAAATACGGAGTCCACGCAAGAAAAAAGAAGACACCAAGGCATATAAACATTTTTCGGGTAAATTTTCTTTCGATACTGCTTATTTGTATGCGTTTCGCCAAGAAAAATACCGATAACCTTAGAAGAATAAATATCAAGCACCACAAGAAACAATCAAAAACGCCGAGGGGAAAAAGTGGATAAGTTTTAGCGTCCACATATACAAAGTCCATTCCTGTATTTATGTCCGGATAAAGTTTTATCGAAAGCGCAACAAAAAACGCAGCTACCAAAAGCAAGGCGACCGCGAATTTATTTCCCAAACAACCCCTAAATACGGAACTCATATATTTATGGTTTATCAAATTTATACGCTCCCAACGATAAAATGGATTGCAAAATACGGACTACTTTATCATGAATATATATCCCAATAAACAGACATTTTTGAAATAAACAAATTGATATATTTAATTTTCCTGTTCACAATCGCTTAAAAAAGGAAGCACCAAGAAAAACGGCATTAGAAAGGCAAAGAACAACACATAACGAAATGCAATAGCGATTGGCGACGCTATCAAAACTGTAAGCCATGAAAATAAAGCGGGTAACACCGCAATTACTCTACGACCTTTTCCTAATTTAAATGTAAGCGCAACCATAAAAAGCATCAAAAAAGCGCATGAACCCGCGTTTAAGTAAAAAGTTCTGTCCGTCATAAAACGGATAAATTCTTCACCTGTTTTCTTGCTAAAAATTCTATCTGACGCAAGATAAAGATTTAAATCATTTACAATATTTTCTACATTCAACTGTTCTTTAGTTATTGCTCCCGTATATATCGTTTGATTTCCGTAAATCATCCAAGGAGCGATTGCCCAAAAATCATAAGTATTCATCGCATGAGCCGTAAGATACACGGATATATTTTTTGGAAAAGTTCTAAGCCATGCCATTAAGAATTCACTTTTATGTTTGCGCAAATAAAAGCTGTTAAATCCATTTGCCCATTTGGTAGAATCCACCGTTAAAACATTATAGGAACTTTTCCATTTCTCCAAATCCATAACGCTATTGAAGATTATTTTATCTTGTTCCGTTATTTCTCCGTTGTTATAAAGAGTTCGTCCTATATGTTGAATAGGTACTCCCACAGTTTCTTCAAAAGGCGCATGACGACCGCGATTCGGAATTATGGCTATCGCCAAAATTAACACCATAAATAGGAAAACTCTAAATCTCGCTTTTTTCTCCAAATAAAAAAATACAAGGGAAGTAAAAATCATTGCGTGAATTCCGTTGCTCCTGAATAAAATTATCAGGCTTGATAGGGCAAGAAATTTCAAAAATGTTTTTTTATCCGAGAAAATCGCATATATGGAATCTTTACGCTTATACAAAAAGATTGAGATTAAAAGTATAAAAATCGAATTTAGTCCGTCTTTTTGAATGGTAATTGCATTGTTAGGAAAAATAGGCAAAAATGCAAATATTAAACTTGCAATACATAAAAATTTTACACTTATTCCGCGTTCACACAAAAAACAAATAAGGTATGAAAAAGATAAGGCCATTACAAACATTCGTAAAATTATAAATATAGCAAAACCAAAAGTTTCGTCGCCGACTAAAATTCCAAGTTCCCAAAAAAATTTTAAAACAGAACCGTAAAAATATGATTGACTTGATATTTTAAATGGGTCGCGCATAGAGTATATTTCATCGTAAAAGACCGTACCCGGATAAAAGGCAAGAAAATAAGGCAGCCACGACAATATAAAAAACACGGCAAGAGACAAAAACACTCCATTTGATACTTTTTGCGCTGTACAATTACATTTTAAATTTTCAGCAAGAAAATCCACCATAAATTTAAGAGCGAAAAAAATCGCTACCCATGAAACGAAGTCAAAAAAATCAAGCGGAAAAAGTTTATATGTGTTAAAATCAACAGGTTTATAAAAAGTATAAACCAGAGGCACGAATTTGATGGAGAGGGTAAGAAAAAAAGCAAGAATCAACGTAAGCAAAAGCGCCGGTTTATTATCAAAGGTTGATCGCAAATTAAGAAAAAGTTTTTTGTCCATGCTTTTCTCCCTCAATTTTCATTTTTATATAACAACTTCCTCTCTAAAGAACATTTTATAATTCACCATCTACATAATTAAGGCAAGCCTTTATGTCAGATGTTACATCGTCCGCCGTCCCCTTTGTAGATAAGAAAATCTTTGTCGTTCCATCGTTCGTTACTATACTTTTGTCCTCAACTCAAATATTCTTAAAAGCATATACATGACAATTAGACTTCCCATTGTCAATCATAGCATAAGAAAATACGCTTGACAATACGTATTTATTAGCATCGTTACAATATACCATAAAGTTTGCCAAACTCGGAAATTTTTTCAACGGACAGCTTTGTGAAGCTTATTTTCATTTTTGTCCGTGTTCAAGCTCTACATATTCGACCAATTCTTTTTCATTTGAGAAAAAGCAAATCCGCCCCGTATTTCTGAATTGCAAAAAATCAACTTTCATAACTGCCTATCAGCATGGTTTGGTGTCCGTCCTTTTGTATTTTTTTATCCATGTCAAGTAATTCGCCAAAAGAGGATTTATCCATGCTTACCGCACAAACATATCCTTTAATATCTGCAATATTCGACATATCGGTTATTACAAATATCTTTTTTGTTTTTGGATATTCGGTTCTGGCTACATCCAGAGGAATAATGCGCTTTACATCCATTTTCTTTAACACTATAAATCCCTCCCTAAACACAAATGAATGTCACAGCATACGCCAAACATAAACCAAAAATTATAATATGCCGTGAAGTTTGCCAAGCTCGGAAATTTTTTCAACGGACAGCTTCGCTTGCATTTGTGTTTAGATTTTGCATAAACAATATCATACCTTTCAACTGCGAAAGTATATCATTTGAAAAATCAAAAGCTTCTCGTTGAGCGGCTTCACCGATTTTAGCACCTACACACTCATTCATACTTGAAAGTGCTATATGTAAACGACTTTTATGAATCCGCTTTAATTGTACTATACGTATGTTTTGAATTTTATCAATATAATCATTTATATCCTTAGTAAGTTGTGCAGTGTCATTATATTCTTTTTCTGTCTTTAACAGTTCTAAACAGAGGTCTTCTAATGTGCAACTACGAAGTGTACCACAATAATTTCACCTCATTTCCATATTGGAATCAAACGAGCTAACAATTTCTTTTCCCGAAAAAGCAAATGCTTGTCGATTTCCTTTTGAAAAAGACATTCTCTGATAACAAACATCTTTTAAACGATCAAGTTTTTTCATATTAGCAACAACAGCCTGTATAATATCCCTATTATGCGTAGTCATTATAATTTGGCAGTTAGTGGATAGTGCCGTTTCACATAGTATCGGCAATATTTCATCGTAAAGCTTAAAATATAACCCATTTTCAATTTCATCAATCAACAGAATTCCATTACTAAAATTTAGAACGCAAAGCAATAAAGAAATAGCCCTGTTTATTCCATCACCCAAATAATTGATCGGGATAATATCTCCCGAATTGAATTTTACATATACAAATGAAATATTATTATCTGAAATTGGTGCGATATCAATGATATTTTTATCAAATTTTTGCAACGCAGTTATCAAGAGATTCATTTTTTCATCGTCCAAGGAGATTTGACTGATCCATTCAGGCAACCGTGAAAGATATGAAGGTTGCTTATAATAATATATATTTTCCAAAGAAGCAATAGGAAAGAAAATTTCCGCATCTGACTTGAAATTTATAATGTTATTGTTCATCATATCGCGTTGTATAGCATATTCACCTGAAATGGTTTGCTCTTTGTTCGTATATTTCATGTGAAGCGTAAAGTTCTTTTTGAAACTATTATCATTAAATTTTCGTATCATAGGAGCTGTTCCCATGTTCGATGACTTCATGCGGTCAATATATACTTTGGAAAATTTAATGGAGGTTTTTTCCTCAGCATGTTCGTATTTAATTTCAAGTTCATCTGTGTTTTCCATGCGATAGAACAGTGGATTCCAAATTTGATTCGGTGAAAAAATTTGGTCTCCCGCATTCCTGACAGCCGAAAAAAATTTAAAATAATCTGGTGAAAACAAGACGTTCGACAACATAGCTGCTTCAAGCACAGCAGATTTACCTGAATTATTTTTACCACCGATAATAGTTATTGGAGACAAATTTTCTATTATAATATGCTGAAAACTTCTAAAATTGAATATTTCCATTTTTTTAATCATAATTAACGTCCTTTCCGGCACTATCAATTTTTTTTGTATGTATATGAATAATCTACTCGATATACGCATAACTTTCCTTGTAGATTGTTTCTGCTTTCGTTACTTTTGAAGTGTCCCCATTGGCAAGGACATTTTTAAGAAAAAGAGATTATTTCATCGTCCGCGTCCCCTTTGTAGACAAGAAAATCTTTGTCGTTCCATCGTTCATTATTATACTTTTATCCTCAATGCAA
>JAFXOC010000123.1 GCA_017529085.1 Selenomonadaceae bacterium
CAACTCTCGCTAAAAAAGCCCTCTCCGCCATTGTCGCCGTTCTTGTTGCGTTGTCGTTTAAAAATGAGAGCGTTTTTATAATCTCGTTGTCGCTTTCCCTTCCTTCGATGGCAAGCGCCCCTTGTCCAACGGCGGGAAGCATAATGTCTCTTGAAATTACTTCTTTTATTCTGTCTTCAAAACCTAATCGCTTTAAACCCGCGACGGCCAAAACAGCGCCGTCGAGGTTTTCTTCTTTTACCTTTCTAAGTCTGGTTTCTACATTTCCCCGTAGACTTACAATCTCAAGATCAGACCTTGCCCGTAAAAGTTGCGCCTTTCTTCTTAAAGAACTCGTGCCTACTTTTGCGCGTATCGGAAGCTCGGCGATACTTTTATATTTATTGCTGACGAAAGCATCGCCGGGATCAAGCCGCTTTGTTACGGCTATAATCGAGAGTCCTTCGGGCAATTTTGTCGGCATATCCTTTAAACTGTGAACGGCGATGTCAATTTCGCCCCTGAGCATAGATTCTTCCAGTTCCTTTGTGAAAAGACCTTTGCCCCCTATTTTGGAAAGGGGCGCGTCCACTATTTTATCTCCCTTGGTGACGATTTCTTTTAAACTTATCTTTAATCTCGGGTATTTTTCTTCCAATTGATTTTTTACAAAATCAGCCTGCCAAAGAGCAAGTTTACTCCTCCGCGTACCTATAACTATCTCTTTCAATCCCGGTATCTACTCCTTTTAATTGAAACAGGCTTTGCATTGCCGCCATGTAAAATCCTTGTTGCACGGTTCCGGCGGATGCGTTAAGCTCCATCATGGGCATACGCAACAACTTTCTCACTATCATTTTTGTCATGTTATTTAAATTCTTTAAATCTGCCTCGCTTAAATCTTCGAATTTTGAAAGGGCGCGGCGCACTTCGCGTTCTCTTATCGCCTCGGCTCTGTCCGTAAGCTCCGCCATAAGAGGGCGACAAGAAAGATAGCGAAGTTTTTTCGTAATAGCCTCAACTTCTTCGGTTATCATTTTTTCGGCTTCCACAGCTTCTTCTTGGCGTTCCTTTATATGGTCGTCCACAACCGACTCAAGAGCGTCTATGTTGTAGAGGTAAACTCCGGGAATTTGGCTTACATCCGGATCAACGTCCCTTGGCACTGCTATATCTATGA
Organism: Selenomonadaceae bacterium; assembly: GCA_017529085.1. GTDB lineage: Bacteria > Bacillota > Negativicutes > Selenomonadales > Selenomonadaceae > RGIG9201. The sequence goes on from JAFXOC010000123.1 coordinate 1,160, forward strand.
AAAATAATTCTCTGTGCTTGCGTTTTGCCATAAGTTTGCGAGTATCCCACGAATGTATAACGTAATGGGGCGCGCCTGTGGAGGTTACGATCACATCTACATTTTCGGCGCATTTCAGAGCCTGATTTACGGGGATGGCTTCGCCGTCTATATTGCTCGCAAGCTTTTTTGCCGTCTCAAAACTTCGATTTGTCACATATATTTTGTTAAGCCCGTGGGAGCGCAGATGTTCCGCCGTGAGCTTTGCCATTTTCCCCGCGCCGAATATAAGCGCGCATTTTCCCGTTAAACCCGACAATTTCTTTTTTGCAAGTTCCACCGCCGCATAACTCACCGACACCGACTGAAAGGCTATCTTAGTTTCCGTGCGGATTCGCTTTCCTATTGCTATGGCGTGATGAAACAGTAAATTAAGCTCCGTTCCGGTTACGCCCAATTCACGCGCCAAAGTATATGCCGCCTTAACCTGAGAGAGTATTTGCCCTTCGCCCAATACGAGGGAATCCAGACTTGAAGACACCCGAAAGAGATGGTTTATAGCGTCTTTATCCGCATAGGAGAAAAAATATTCCTCCATGCTTTCATCTGCGCCGGTTAAATCAAACAGAAATTCCCGCATTGCGGAAAATCCTGCGTCTTTATCCTCCGCCACCGCATAAAATTCGCTACGGTTGCAAGTGGAAAGAAGAACGCCCTCTTTTAAACCATCGTATGAATTTATATGCTCCAAGGCTTCTCTAGCCCTTGAAGGAGATACGGAAAAACATTCCCGCACGGATATTGGCGCTGTTTTATGATTTAAACCTATCACGAGAAAAGCCATTTCTAAGCTCTACCTCCGCATCATTTAGTTTGCCGTCTCTTAAAAGCCTTAAAACTTCGGCGCTTAGCGCAGTTTTCCAAAAATCTTCCCTGTTTTTCGACCCGTCAATGATATTTTTTAATTCTTCCCTGATTTTACGCAATCGTACCAACCATTCGGATAAATTTTCGGGCAAAAACTTTGAAAGTTCCTCTTTCATAATTCTAGCGAACGCCGGCGACGCGCCTTCGGTGGAAATCGTCACCGTTAAATCGCCTCGCCTTAAAACGGCGGGAACGAAGAAATCGGACTCGGCGGGATTAGAGGGCGCGTTTACAATAGCCCCGTATGAGCGAGCGTCCGATATTGCCTCATTGTTTACGTCTTCATCGTTCGTAGCCGCAACCACGATGAAAAAGCCTTTTGCCGCATTCCGTTTATAGTTGTCGGCAATCCATTTAATTACTCCGTCGCCTGCAAGCTTATGAAGTGTTTCGGTGAGAGCAGGAGATATAATCGTAACTTTTGCGCCTGCCCTGATAAGTTTCAAAACCTTGCGCTCTGCCACATGCCCCCCGCCTACAACGAGACATTTTCGATTGTTTAGTTTTAAGTTGATAGGATAATTCATAACTCACCCAAAATAATC
>JAFXOC010000124.1 GCA_017529085.1 Selenomonadaceae bacterium
GCAAAGAAAAGAGAAAGAGAAAGAAAAAACTTTAATAATGGGGTTTTGACTCATCATGAAGTTTTTACTCTAAAAAAACAACCGGGAGTCCAGAGGGCTGCGCCCTTTGGCGGGGTGCAGGGGCAGCGCCCCTGCCGGGTTTGGGCAGCGCCCAACAAAGGAGAAAAATCAATGCAAAAAGACAGATTTATGGAGATGATGCGCTTTTCTCTTGTAGGGGGCGCGTCATTTCTGTTGGATTACGGGTTGTTGTACGCTTTTGTGGAGTTTTGCGGAATTCACTATCTAATCGCGTCCGGGTTGTCGTTTACAATATCGGTGATATTTAACTATTATTTATGCGCAACTTTTGTGTTTCACGCAAGCGGCAGGACGAAGGCGCAGAAACTCTTGTTCTTCGGCTCAAGTGTTGCGGGGCTGTTTTTAAATCAGCTCTGTATGTGGCTGTTCGTGGATATTATGGGGATATATTATATGCTTTCGAAAATTTTCGCAACGGCTATCGTGACGCTGTGGAATTATGTGATGAAGCGGAAGGCGCTTAAAGGGTGATTTATGGATAATAAAAAGAAATTTACCCTTATGAATAAAAATACGCCTGTGCTGGATTTGATTTTTTCCTTTAGGCGTGGCGGTTATATTGAGGATGTACTTAAGCTGCATAATCCCGAATACGCGCCAATTGGCGTACTTGACGAGGCAAACCATGTAGACGCCGACGATTTAAGCGATTGGTGGGAAGACCGCGCTTTGCCTGATACTAGGTCAAACGTCTTACAAATACTGGACGAATACAACGTGAAAAAACCCGAACTTATGGTTCGCTCCCTTGGGTTATCCTTATCGGATCAGTATTGGTTGCGCCCTTTGACTTATCCAGAATTATGTTGGAAAGATATAAACTTCTTCACCAATACGTTTTCGGACGAAATTGGTAAGATGTTCTTTCACGGAAGATCATTGAAAGACGGTAATTCTCTGTTAAACGCCTATTCCCCCGAATATAGCAACAATGGTTTTTTGAAAAAATACTGGACGATAGTAGAAGGGGAGAGAATCCTAGTCAAAGGTAGTTTTGGGGCTTTTGGGCAACAAGCGTATAACGAGGTCATTGCAAGTCGTATATTAAAAGCTCTATCCTGTGACAATTACGTGACCTATGAATTGGAAGACGAAAATTCCCTATGCAAAAATTTTATTACGGAGGATACCGAATTTGTTTCTGCGTCGATGATTAGGCGGATACTTCCCAAAAAAGACAGAGAGACGTATTATGCACATTTTATGCGTTGTTGTGAACGTTTTGGTTTAGAAAGTAACATGCAAAAGTTTTTGGATTATGTAATTCCGTTTGATTATCTGATTGCGAACGAAGACAGGAATTTTGGGAATTTTGGCGTTATAAGAAACGTTGAGACGTTAAAGATAACGGATATTGCGCCGATTTTTGATAACGGGAACAGCTTTTGGTACGACTTAGCCGTTATCACAAACGACGGTTTAAGGTCGAATCCCTTTGAATTAAAGCAGGAAGAACAGATAAAGTTGGTGAAAGACGCTTCGATTTTTCCGATAGACAAGATTGGCGACGTTACGCAAATTATATGCGATGTTCTAACGCAAAATAAAAATTGCAACGGCGCGCGAGTTTCTAAAATCATAAACGCATTTGAAATGCGAAAAAGTATGCTGGAACAAAAATTTTTGGCGTGTAAATTTTAACAATTGGGCTTGGCGTGAAACCTTCCGCCCCTTTGGTACCTTCCCTTTTCAGGGGAGGTATTTTTTTATCTTTAAAATTGCAAAAAAAAGCCCTCCCATTAGAGGAGGGACAGCCGCAAAGCGACGGTGAAGTTCACATCACAAGTTCGTTTATAGGTCTTTTAAACACTGCGGCTAAAAGAGAAAGTTCTATATCCGTAACAAAGCGTTTGCCGGCTTCGATGCGTTGAATGGCGTTTTTGTCAACGTCAAGCCCGGATATTTGAAGGCGATCCGCAAGTTCTCGTTGGGATATGCCTAAATTCTTTCTTAATATATGTATGTTCCGCCCGCACAGATTATGCGAGCCGTCCGTTGCCTTATTGATGAACATAAAACCGCCGCCCCCTTTTTTTACCTTCACCCATCGTCAAAAATCGTCGGAAAAATCTAAACATCAGAAAATTCTTTCATGACATTCAGTGCTTGTCATTGCCCGTATTATATGCTATAATTTTCCATCATGTGACATTCGGTGAATGTCAAAATTATTGGGGACAAAAAAATAATCAGGCGGTGATTTGTTTGAATATTCAACTTTATAAAAGGCTCGCGAAAGTTTTGGGGCTGTCCGGCTTACTCATCCTTTCAAATGCTTCCGTCAACGCAGAAACCATTGTGCATACAACAAGGTATAGTTACGATACGGAAAGTAGCGCAGACACTTCGCCGCAGGTACAAAAAACAAATTATAAAGCGCCCGCTAAGGCGAAAAGCAAATCCGTCAAAAAGAATGAGTTAAAACCTCATAGACCTGCGCCTTATACCTTTGAATCAGCTATCGAATACGCTAAGGTTTATCCGGAGGATATAACGGTGCACAGATATGGAGGTTATAAAGATAAATATGGGAATTTTTCTAAATGGCGTTGTTTGGATTTTTTAGGAGATGCGGGACTTTTTAACAGAGGAGACAGTTTTTGGGGAAGACCGTCGCATACCTATTTACGACTTATGGTACATTATGGTCAAGAAACCAACGCGCCTGCGCCTTTTGCCACGCTTATCTGGGCGGCGGATATTAACAAAAGACACCAAAATGACATAAATACTAATATAAATGACAAAAAAAGGGAGTACATAAATACTGATAAAAATGGCAGGAAGACGAGTAATGTGCTTCCTAAATACATTAGAATAGTTTTTGAATCAGGATATGAAAAAGAACTTTCTACGAATATGGAAGAGATGAGATGGCTTCCTTATAGCAATCCTAACATCTATGACATACTATATTTCCCATTGTCATTATTTTTTGCAACTTCTGTGGGAGATAAAAGAAGCGGATACATTCTGCTATCAAGTGAAGACCTTTGGGATATACACAAGCACGGATATATTGCAAACGTATATCTGGATGACGATAAAGGCTATGGTGTTGGAACGGGCAGTCTTTCATTCTTTTATTCCGGTGAAAAGCAGGCAGAGGATAAAGAGCAACTAACCTATGGTTTTGAACATATAGTGCGGCTTTTAAACATTAACCCTGCAACTATCGCATACGAGCGGAACAAAAGAAAAGCCGCCGAGAAAAAGGCGTACAAAGATAAACTTCGTTCAGAAGTTAAAGATGAAATTTATAAAGAAGAAATAAAAAAAGAACTAGGAAAGGAAATTATGGAGGAGGTGCGTGAGGAATATAGATTGGATAAAGAGATAAAATGATTATAGGCGCAAAAAAACCCGCGTAAATGCGGGTTTTGGCGGGGGGTATAATGTGGCGCGGGCGAAGGCAAAGCGGCACTTTGCATTAGATTTGCATAATATATTCGGTACCTGCAGCAAATTCTTTTTCGGCTTCTTCTATCGCTTTTAGATCATCGTCTTCTGCGAGTACATCTTCTAAATCATCAGTATTGATAAAACGTTTCGCAATATTCAATAAAAGAAGAATATCTTGTCCATCCATCTGTTCTAAACAGTCAAGCATTTCATTTTTGATTTCTTTTTCTTGTAATGCTGTCATTTTAAAAACCTCCCTTATAAACTCCGCCGCGCGGTTCTATCTTTGAAATATAAATTTCGCCGTCTTTTTCCTTGAATAACACTCTATAACTTCCGACACGCAACTTTTTATACGGTTCTCTTTTCCCTTTGAGGGATTTTACATCTCCGCCCGGTAAATTTTTTATTGCGTCTTGTATTTGTCCCTTTCTATCCGGTGGTAAACTATCTAAAGACTTCTTTGCTTGCTTGGATATATGAATAGTTTTCAAATTACCACACTCCGTTTTTTTGCGTTTATAAATCTATAATCAATATTTAGTATTTGCTACACTTACGGTAAACATCACCTCGCTTTACTCAAACTATACCACATATTTTCAATATTGGATAGAAATTTTATTGGATTATTTGTTACCCTCTGCGGGCAAGCTAGAAAAGGAGGTGGTGAAGATAATAACGATTAGAAAATGCAATAAAAAACCCGCGTAAATGCGGGTTTTGGCGGGGTTATAATGTGATGCGGGCGGTGGAGGGGCGGGCGTAGGTTAAAGTCGTTCCAAATAATTCTTACGGTCTTCTTTTGGTATGGATAATGCTTCCATTGCTTGTTGCGCAGTCCATTTTGCATTTTTCATCAAATTGCGGATAGAATCAAGTATGGCTAAGTCACGCCCTTTATTCGTATACACATCAGCCCAATAATCCAAAGCAGCAGACGACATATCGTTCACGACTCCTTTCGAATGGTGATACATTTGAAGAAAACGATTATCACTCGTTACAACACTTAATAAATCAAAAAGTTCTTTAACGTGTTTCGCTTTACCCGGCATTGGTTTCCATTTACCGGTTTTCCTCATTTGACTGTAATAATCGGCAACATATCGAAAATCGCTTTTAAATTTCGATATAGTTTCATCAGAGAGCCACGCTATTTCGAAAACATTTATCTTGTAATCGCTGACATAAGGATCAAGTTCCGGCGGGATGTTTGGGAAACACTCTTTTAGTTTACCATTAAAAAGCAAGACATTGACAATATCCGCAAAAACATCTTCAAGCTCTAAAAGCTGTTTTTCCGTTAAATCTTTTTCACCCATCGAGTTCACCTCGCTTTATCCAAATTATACCACATATTTTCAATATTGGATAGAAATTTTATCGGATTATTTGTTACCCTCTGCGGGCAAGCTAGAAAAGGAGGTGGTGAGATAATAACGATTAGAAAATGCAATAAAAAACCCGCGTAAATGCGGGTTTTGGCGGGGTTATAATGTGATGCGGGCGGTGGAGGGGTGGGCGTAGGTTAAAGTCGTTCCAAATAGCGCTGACGGTCTTCCTTGGGAACAAGCAGAGCCTCCATTGCTTGCTGCGCTGTCCATTTTGATGTTGTCATCAAGTTGCGGATAGAATCAAGTATAGTCGATTCACGCACTGTGTTTTTATATTCCTCGACCAGATAATCTAAAGCAACGCATGACATATCGCTCACTTCTCCTTTCGAATTATTATACATTTCTATAAAACGACTATCTTTTGTTACAGCGTTAA
>JAFXOC010000125.1 GCA_017529085.1 Selenomonadaceae bacterium
ACTTTTGGCCAGAATGACGGACGAACGCGACGAGGGAATAGAACAAGGAACCATAAATTCTATTCGTAACGTGATGAAAAACCTTAACTTATCGCTTGAAAAGGCAATGGATGTAACCGGCGTTCCAAAAGCCGAACAATCAACATATCGAGAAAAAATTTTATCGTTAAATTAAATTCCTTTCTTTTCTTTTTTCTCTTTTTTTGTAAAAAAAGAGACAAAAGAAAAGAAACAAAAGAAAAAAGAGAAAAAAACTTTAATAAGGGTTTTAGGCACTAATTATAAATTTTTACTCAAAACCGATAAATCGGGAGTCCAGAGGGGCGAAGCTCTTTTGGCGGGGTCAAGGGGCAGCGCCCCTTGCGGAGTTTGAGGTGGAGCCTCAACAAAAAGGGGAGATATTGTGGATTATGTAGTAATCTCGGGCTATTACGGTTCGGGGAACGGCGGGGACGAAGCTATGCTTTTTGCTATACTTTCGGCTCTGCGGGAGAAAGATCCCGATATATATGTCACGGTTATCTCCTCTAATCCCGAGGAGACGGCGAAAAGATATAAGGTAAACGCGGTGCATTGGCTGAACTTTTTTGCGATAACAAAGGAAATGTTAAGAGCGAAACTCTTGATAAGCGGCGGCGGAAGTTTGCTGCAAAACGTGACGAGCAAACAGAGTTTGTATTATTACTTGGGAATAATAGGGATAGCCGAAGCGTTAAACGTGCCTGTGATGCTTTATGCGCAGGGGATAGGCCCCATATACGGGAAAACAGCGAGAAAACTGATGAAATTTGCGGGCGATAGGGCTAAGGTCATAACTGTGAGGGATACGGGCTCTATCTACGAACTTGAGAGATTAAACATTACAAAACCAAAGATAGAATGTACGGCCGATCCGGTGTTGGCTTTAACGGTGAAAAAACCGCATTTGGCGGAAGAGATATTAAAAGCCGCCAATGTGGATTCGGAGAAAAAGAAGATAGGCATAGCGGTAAGAGAATGGAAAGGTTGGCTGCTTTATAAAGAAGTGCTGGCGGAGGCAACGGATATACTGAGACGAGAACTGAACGTCGAAATTATATATATACCCATGCAATGCCCCGACGACGTATTCGCCGCAAGGGAAGTGGCGACGCTTTCCAAAAACGGCGGGACTATATTGGAAGGTCCCTACGATACGGAAGAATTGCTTTCGCTAATCGGGGCGATGGATTTAATCATCGGGGTAAGGCTCCACGCGTTGATATTCGCGGCGGTGATGAACGTGCCTATGGCGGGATTGTCGTACGATCCTAAGGTGGGCAGGTTTATGAAGGCTATGGAAGATACGGTCGCGGGGCATATAGAGGATTTGCAGGCGGAGACCTTGGTGGATGTTGTAAAGAAGAAATGGGAAAATCTTGAGGGTATAAAGGAACGCCAAGAAAAACTCATGCCGAATTTGAGAAAGAAAGCTTTACGAAACGCCGAGCTTGCGTTGTCGTTGATAAAAGGAGGACAAATATGAAGAGGCTTGTTGCGATAAGGGGCGCGGGGGAACTTGCCACAGCGTCCGCTATCTATCTTCATTGGGCGGGTTTCCGCGTGCTTTTATTGGAAACAAAGGATCCCACCTCCACAAGGCGAGAAGTGTCCTTTGCGGACGCGGCTCACGACGGAAAGAAGTCGGTAGCGAGAGTCACCTGCCATCTGGCGGATTCGGTAAAGAATGCCGAAAAACGCTTGAAAGCGGGCGAAGTGGTCATGCTTATCGACAAGGATTGCAAATGTTTGGAAACGCTGAAACCTAAAGTATTGGTAGACGGGATAATAGCGCATGAAAATCGCGGCACAAAAAAAGGCATGGCGGATTTCACCATAGCCTTGGGACCGGGATTTTGCGCGGGACGGGATGTCGACGCCGTTGTGGAGATAATGCGGGGTCACTACTTAGGGCAGGTTATTTACGAAGGATATTCTTACAGGGATCAGGGTAAATTAAGCTTGGTGGACGCGGGCGGCGCAATAGGGAACATCATATACGCCGCGGAAAGCGGGACTTTCAAAGGTTTCCTTAATATCTCCGATAAGGTGAAAAAAGGCGATTTGCTTGGGGTAATAGCCGCCGCGGACGGTCACGACATCGAGGTAAAAAGCGAAGCGGACGGCGTAATACGAGGGATAGCCCGTTCGGGAACTTGGGCGGAAAAAGGAAGAAAGATACTTGAGATTAACCCTAAAATGACGAGGGAAGAATGTTTCACCATAACGGATAAGGCGCGTTGCGTGGCGGGCGGCGTGCTTTTGGCGGTGACGAAGTTTGAAGCAAGCCGCCGCGGGAAAATTTCCATTGAGTTTAATTGAAAGTTTATTAAACCTGCTCTTTCCCCCAAAATGCCCCGTATGCAAGGCAATAGTGGAACATAAGGGCGATTTTTGCGAAAATTGTTTAAAGAAACTTTCTAAAGTAAGATTTTTGAAGACCATGTCGAAAGACGTAAGGCAGATTGTATCGGTAGCGCCGTACGAAGGCGGGGTCAGGGAATTGATAATCGACATCAAATTCAATAAGCGAAAAGAAAAAGCAAGCTCGGCGAGAAACTTATTGAATGAGTACGATTCGGCGATACCCGCATATCCCAAAGGAATACAAGCCGTATATGTGCCCATATCGAAGAAACGGTTAAGAGAACGGGGCTTCAACCAAGTAGAGCTGATATTTAAAGATTGGCTAAAAATGCGAAACATTGAGGTTTTGGGGGCGCTGGTCAGAATTAAGGACACAAAGCCGCAGTTTAAACTATCGCCTAAAGAGCGAAAAGCAAATATAGATGGAGCTTTCGAGGTTCTAGGCGATGCGCGGGGAAAAGATATTTTGTTGCTGGATGATATATTTACCACGGGAGCGACGGTGTACGAATGCGCAAAGACTTTAAAAGAGCATGGGGCAAATGATATTTTTGTACTGACGTTGTCGAGCAATAAGTAAGCCGCCCAAAGCGAGCGGCTAATCATCGTAATGACCTTTACAGGATAATATGTGTATCGAATCTTTTTCGTCAACGGTATAAACAAGTCGGTTTTCCTTATCAATGCGACGACTCCAACCGGGGTGATATTTCAGCTTCTCCGGTTTGCCGATGCCCTTTGATGCGCCCTCTCTTTCGATTGATTTTACCAGTTCGTTTATTCGTTTTACCATATTTTTATCATTTAACTGCCAGTAAAGATATTCTTCCCATGCAATATCGTCCCAAAGTTTCGGCATATTACACCTCAACCAATTCGTGCTGTGTCCACTTTCCCTCTTTGAGATTTTGAAAAGCGCGGTCAAGTTTTGCGGTATAAGCGGCGTTACGCAATTCTTTCAATACGGCGCGTCTCGTGAAATCTTCCACGCTGATTTGATTTTGCGTTGCCATAGCCTCTAACGCTGCCGCATCGGTTGGATTGAAATTTATGCTGACCAACATATTATCACTTCCCATAATATTTTTGATAATTATATCATAACTTTTAATGTAAATCAAAACTTAATAAAAGGCATTTCTAAAAACTTACTTTTGATGACTCCCCGCCCCGAAGGGGCGGGGAGTCATCAGAGAAATTTAATGGTTTTTATAGGTTGCCTAAAATAAAGCAAAACTATAAAGTGCCTTTACAAACCATTTGTTAAAATTTTTTTCTCTTTTTCTTTTGTTTCTTTTCTTTTTCT
>JAFXOC010000126.1 GCA_017529085.1 Selenomonadaceae bacterium
GGTTCCCTTAATTATATTGCGAAACATAGATTTTAAATAAAAAATATACTGTCAAAAATTATTGAAAATTTCATGGCGAAAGGGGTAATTCTTTATATAAAAATATACTTGACAAAATTTCTTTTAACCAATAAAATATAAATAATAGGATATTCAAACTGCTGAAAAAAGGCGGTGGCAACTTGGCGGTTAACGGTAAACCGAAGAATTGCCCAAAATGCGGGCGAATTTACATGGAAGTCGGGCGTAAAATGTGCCTTGAATGTTATGAAAAAACGCTAAAGTTGAAGCTTACCGTCTTTGAATATGTGAGGGGACATCAGGGTTGCAACCTTGAAGAGATATTGGCAAATACGGAAGCTAATATGCCGCTTATCAGGCAGATGATAAGGGAAGGTTATTTTGACAATGAAAAAGCGCAAATATCTTATCCTTGTATAAAATGTGGCGCTCCGATTTTTTATGGCAAAATGTGCGTTAAGTGTTTCAGAAAGTTACAAAAAGATATAAAGGTCTCAAAAGACGCCATAGAAGCGAGGGAAAAGTTGGCTCAGTACGTAAAATCCGCCGCTTATAAAACTATGGGCAGACGAAAGAAAAATTAAGGAAACAAGGATTGTTTCCTATGATAACTTTTTAAAACACACGGAGGTGTTTTTTATGTCTAAGGAAGAGTTGTTGCGTCTTTTGCAGGATGAGGACGTGGCAAGCGCCATCTTTAACATTGTTAAAAACGGCGCAGTTAGGGAAAAGAAAGCTCCTCAAAAAGTTGACGGAGCGGCGGCGGTGCGAGAGGCAGTCGCAAAGAAGCGCGAACGGGAAGCGGAGGAAAAAAGCAGCATCAGTCAAAACATGATTATGAGTATTCGCGCAAAGGTTGAAAGAGCTGCGGCGGAACGGGAAACAAGGGAAAAACAGGAACAGTCTTTTGAAGTTCCCACGGAAGAATTGGATGCGGCGGAGGATAGCGTTATACCATTTTCCGTTAATTCCGACGATGAAGAAATTGATTTTGAAAAGAGACTTGCTCTGCTTCAAAGTCATGTAAACCAAAAAACTCAAGAGGAAGAGGAAAAGCAAAGACAGTCGTCGCCTCAAAAAAATCAATCGGAGTCTCAGCAGACAAAGACCGACGCAGATTATCGTATTCTTGTGGAACGGCTTTGCCCCGTATGCGAACAAAAAACTCGGGCGGTAAAGTATAAGTCCAGACTTCCGGTTGTGAGCAGAGATCTTGATTTGTGCGTACAGTATAACGGTATAAATCCTTATCTTTATACCGTTATTTCGTGTGAGCATTGCGGTTTTGCGGCTGAAGAAAAAAAATTTATGTCAAAGCTTCCTGCAAGGCACAAACAGGCTCTTACGGAATTCCTTGTAAGCGGCGCTATGGTAACGCCGTTTCATGAGGACAGAAGCGTAAACGAGGCTGTTTCCATAACGAAGGCGGCGGCACTTTTTTCCGAAATGACGGATAGATCTCCCAGTCGTCAAGCTAACCTTTATCTTACTATAGGTTGGATATATAGGTATGCGGGGGATAAGGAGTCAGAAAACGAATATCTCTTAAAAGCCGCGGAACTTTATGAACGAGCTCTCGCTACGGAAAGAGCTTTTGCGGGAAACCTATCTTCCAACACGGTAATGTATCTTATTGGGGCAATATATTTTTTAACGGAGGATTACTAGCAGTCAACTTCATACATAAGTCGCATGATAAGCGATCAGTCTCTTCGTTCCAGCGATCCTAGGATATACGAGAAGGCGAGAGATTTATGGCAAGATATTCGCGCCATGAAGGATTCGGGAGGAGGGGCTAAGAATGGTTGACGAACCTTTGAGCGCCCTCAAAACAGATGAGGCGGAGCCGGATCTTGACGAGATTTTAAAACAGGCTGAAAGACTTCTGCGTCATATCGGTAAAGATCCCGAGATAATGAAGGAAATCGCTCCCGAGCCGGAACCGGAAGCTGAAGAAGAGGAACCTAAAGAAGAGCTCTTCTATAACGAAACCATAGACGAGGACGTGTTGCCGGAAGAAGACGCGCCTGTTACGACCACAAAGATGAGCGACATAAAAGGGATAGAGCTTGCGCAACTGGAAAATCGCTATGGTCGTCAAAATCTCGGAAAACATTCCCAACACGGATTTATGATTGAGGAGGTGCGAACTCTTTCGGGGTATGAACGAAGCGTTCTTACCGGCGAAGATTTTGTATCTCCTCAATTTAATTTGCAGTTTCTCTATAAGGTGAAATCTGATTTGGAGCGAGAAGACCTTATGGAGAACATGAAGGCATTTTTCGACAACACTCCGCTAATTCGGGTGAATTTTTTTCCTATCGGAAAAGAAGCTAAAATGCACAAAATTGTCTTTGTGAGAAGGCGACCGGCTGTCAGTTTCTACAGCTTAAAATTCTTAAAAAGCGACGCGCTTGAGAGAACAATCGAAAAGCTTATGAAGGACGAGCTAAAAAAACCTTTTGACATAGGCAGCGATGTGCTTATCCGATTTACCTTCATAAAAGCTGGGGAGGAAGATTACGCCATAATTGTGACGGAGTCTAGGCTTTTGGCGCAATCTTGGAGTGAAGAGGATTTCTTTTCACAGGTTTTTGGGTATAAGAAATATAAAGATACTCCTATATTGACGCCGGATCCTGCGTTTTCCATGAACATGGCAAAATATTATCGAAATCTTATGAAAGATTTGCCTTCAACCCCGAAAATTCCACGATTTTCCCCGAATTATGGCAAGTTTACCCCAAAGATTTATCAAACGTATCTTCATCCCGACTTATATAAAATCTTAAAGGATAAGTCGATGGGCAACACCGATTTGATGATAGCTATTTTGTCAACCGCTTGGGGACTCCTGCAAAAGCAGGTGAATTACAATCGTGACACATATTTTGCCATACTGTTTTCAAACTATAATTTGGGGCGTAATCCTCAAGAAATGGCGAGCAAAATATATCCTCTTCCTATTCGGCTTACCGTAAACGACGACGCTACGGTAAAGGCTATAACGGGTAAGTTGTTAAGACAAATGCTTACGAGTAAATCCATAGGTTGCACGAAAATGAAATACGTGCTTAAAACGGTAGGCGACCCTAGCGATTTGTTCCCGTGTTATTTGCATTTTCATGGGTTTTCACAAGAACAAAAGAATTTTGGCAACGTAAAATTAGGAGAAGGCTATGCGCTTCTTAACGTGGAATCCTTTGACGCGGGTAGGGGAGACCTTAACATTTATTTCGACATAATAAAAGAGGGGCTTGCCATAACATTTCGCTATAATCCGTACGCATTTGAGCAGCACACCATAAGGCCTCTTGCAAAATATTTTGAAATAGCCGTGGGTTGTCTTTTGTTGTCGTATGGGCAAAATGTTTCGCTTTTTGAAGAAATTTACAACGAAAACATTAAAGGCTGGGATCGTTCGTTTGATAGTACATATATTATGTAAAAAAAAGATGTCGAACTTAAGTTTATGTTCGGCATCTTTTAAAAAAAAGAGCTTTCCGAATGGAAAGCCCTACCTGCTTCATATCATCGGAACAGTAAAATTGAATGCAAAACCCCTCAACTTTTACAAGACTTTCCGCCAAGCAAAGTCCCCTCCCGATTTCCTCTACAGTATATCATTTTTTTCTTGTATGTCAAGGAAAATATTGTAGGCAATCTCTGAAAACTATTCGATTTTTTGACGATTTCAAGCCCCGAAGGGGCGAGAAGTCATCAAAAATAAGCGTTGTATGATAACGTTGTTTATCCTTTACAACAAAAAAGAAATTTGCTAATTTTAACGCAAACTAGCAGCAACCAACAACCCGCGCCCACACTAGCTTAACGCCAATTTTGTGAAACTAACGAAAACTAACAAAAACTAGCGATTTTTTCATAAAATGATGGCAAAATGTTGGCAATTTTTTAGCAGACAAGCCGCGAAAATGTTATAATTTTAAAGTGAGTTTATAAAAAAAGCACCCGTTAAAGAGTGCTTTTTTTATTTTCCCCAATCATAAGTCCCATAC
>JAFXOC010000127.1 GCA_017529085.1 Selenomonadaceae bacterium
GCGGCGCGGAAATTGCGGCGGACGGAGTGGAATTTGTGGCGAATATGCCTACGGAAGAAGTTTATACCATGCCCAAAAGAGAGGGAACAAACGGCGTGGTGGTTGCGACTCGTCCGCTACAGTATCAGGGAAATTTGATTGAGGATTTTTCTCTTACGTTTAAAGACGGAAAGGTAGTGGATTTTTCCGCAAAGAAGAACGAAACGCTTTTAAAAGAATTGCTAAACACGGACGAAGGCGCAAGCTTCTTGGGCGAAGTTGCGTTGGTGTCGTTTGATTCCCCCATTAACAACAGCGGCGTTTTGTTTTACAACACCTTATTCGACGAGAACGCATCTTCTCATTTGGCTCTCGGCAAGGCATACCCCACCTGCATAAAAGACGGGGCAAGCATGGATTCTGTAACGCTTGTAAAAAACGGAGCGAACGATTCTATTTTGCACGAGGATTTTATGATAGGCTCGAAGGATTTGTCCGTAGTTGGCGTAACTCAAGACAACCTAGAAACGCAGGTGATGGTTGATGGCAATTTTGCGTTCTAGCGTAATAATTGCGGTTATCGTTATGATAATCTTCCCCTTTAACGCTTACGGCGCAAAGGCTAAAAAAGGCGAAATCCATGAATCGGATTTTACCTATAAGGGAATTTCTCTGCACGACGACGAAGCCAAAGTTTTAAAAAAATTAGGCAAGCCTGTTTATACCAGAGAGCGAGTGATTTACGGCATAGCCGTTAAGTACCACGAATACAAAAACGATGTGGCGATAGGGATTTTGCAGAGAAACAACACCGTTGCGGAAATAATCATCGGCGACACGCGTTACAAGGCGCGGCGAGGCGTGAGGTACGGAGCCACTTCATATTATATAGAAGAAACTTACGGAAAAAATTCTCGGCAACAGGTGGACGGGATAACGGAATATATCTACGAACGCCCCGGGCATAAGTACGAGTATTTGGTGCTAGAACTTGACGGCGAAACCAACAGTTTAAAAAAGATGAAGATAACAAGGCTTCCCATGACGGAAGAAGCCGCAGATTTAATGGGGGAAGACCCTATGCTGTCAAACGACCTTTTTGTAATTTTGGCGGGAACAGAGGAGATAGACACCAGCGCTCTTGATAAAAAAAAGCCTAAGCCTGTTAAGGTGCGCGGATTGGAAAAGTGAAGATATGAAGATAACATATTTATTAAACAGCGGTTTTATTGTAAAATTAAAACGCTTGCTGTTGGTGTTCGACGATTTCAGCGACCCGTCACATTCGGCGGATGCGGAAATAGCAAAAGGCGATTTTGACAATCTTTATTTTTTCGCTTCTCACGCTCATTTTGACCACTTTGACCCTCATATATTGAAATATCAAGAGAGTGTCACAAGATACATCTTCAGCAACGATATAAGGCGAACTGTTAGGGCGAAAGCCTTTCCCGCAGAAAAAGTTACATATTTAAAAAAATACGACGCTTATTCGGATGAAAATATTGAGGTAACGTCTTACGATTCCACGGATGTCGGGACTTCATTCGCAGTTAAAATCGACGGAAAAAGAATTTTTCATGCGGGAGATTTTAATTGGTGGGATTGGGACGGCGAAGAAGAAAAACTCAGGAGATCTGCGAAGTTACTGTTTTTCCGTCAAATGGAAAAACTTGAAGGATTGACGTTTGACGTCGTTTTCTTCCCCGTTGACGGCAGGTTGGGAAACTCCGCCGAAAAAGGCGCAAAAGAATTTCTGCGACTGACGGACACAAAAGCTTTAATAGCGATGCACCGAGTAGGTTATCCAAAATGGGAGCCTAAGGACGAATTTTTCGTCAAGGAAAAAATTTTCACATGGTCGCCGGTTGAGGCGGGGGAAAGCGTTGAATTGGAGGACATTTAAGTGAAAAAGTTAATTTTAATTTTAACAGCAATATTCGCTTTTTTAACTATTTCCCACACAAATGTATCGGCAGGAGTTTTTTCCGAGTATGTAAATGTGTTTTATGTTGACAGCAACGGTTACAAATGGGGATATAATACAATCGAGTTTGCAAGAGATTATGGTAATAATTACGATCCTGTAAATGGGAATTATCACCTCGTATACGGGTCTTTATGCGTTGCCGCTCCAAACGATAAGCTTGGTTTTGAAACTTTTGGAATAAAATATTATGTTTACGGTAGTAAGTGGAAAGCGGAAATTTCTGGACCTCGCGGGTATCCACAACCGTCTAATGCAATCTTGCAAAAGTTTTATAATATTTGTATGGATAACATAGCTAAACAAAAGACTGCGGCAGAAAAAGCAAGGAAAGAGCAACAGGAAAAGGAGCGTAAACAAAGAGAGGAACAGCAGAGAAGGAAAGACGAACAAAGTCAAATACAAGAATCTAAAGATTTTGTCAGCGAAGGTAATACCCTTGCAAGTGACGAGAACTACGCAGAAGCCGTAAACCGTTATAAATCCGCCATAGCCAAAAATCCTTATAATGCCAACGCATATTTTGGATTGGGAGTTGCATATGAAAAATTAAATAATACACAAGAAGCTATAAAAGCTTATAAAAAGAGTATTTCGTTAAACCCAATGTCATATATGTCTTACAACAATATCGGCGTAATTTATGCAAAAGCTAAAGATTATCCAAACGCTATAAAATGGTTTAGCGAGGCGATGAATCATAATTCTCAAGATGTCCAACTATATAATAACCTTGGCCGAGTTTATGTTGACAGTAAGGATTTCGGCAAAGCGATTGAAATTTATAATAAGGCTGTAGCACTGGGAAGAGACAATGGAACCACGTGTTTATTTTTGGGTATTGCGTATTACGAAAACCAAGAATATAATAAGGCGATTGAAGCGTATAAGAAAGCCATAAAACACGATCCTAAAAATTTCTACGTTTATCATAATATGGCTGAAAGCTATTACATGCAAAAAAAATACGATGACGCTGTTGAATTTTACAAAAAGGCTTTGAAAATAAAGGCTCATGAGGAAACATATCGAAGTTTGGGCAATACGTATTATGAGATGAAAAAATATAAAAAAGCGCTCGAGATGTTTGATAAAGCGTTGGAATTAAAGCCAAATAACATGGAAATAATCAAAGATAAAGAAAAAACATTAGCTGCCTTCAATGCTAAGAGATAACAAAATAATCGGGAGGTTTGTATGAAAAAGGCTATTTTGATTTTACTATGCGTAATTTTAGGAGCAGGGGCGTTTTTTATCGCCAACATGGATAACGAAAGCGCAGCCGCAAAGGAAAAAGGAGCTAAAAACATGAACAGAATCGCGGTTTTTGAAACCAATATGGGAACTTTTGAAATCGAACTTTTCGAGGACAAAGCGCCAAACACCACGAAAAATTTTATAGACCTTGCTCAAAAAGGTTTCTATAACGGGCTAATATTTCATCGGGTAATAGACGGCTTTATGATTCAGGGCGGAGACCCTGAAGGCACGGGCATGGGCGGTCCCGGTTACACTCACAAGGACGAATTTCACAAGGATTTAAAACATTCGAGCGAAGGCATTTTATCCATGGCAAACGCAAATCGTCCCAATACGGGCGGTTCCCAATTTTTCATCACACTTGACAAAACTCCGTGGCTTGACGGACATCATGCTGTTTTCGGCAAAGTGATAAAAGGCATGGACGTTGTGAAAAAAATCGGCAAAGTAGATACAGATTTCAGCGACAGACCTATTAAAAAAGTCGTTATGGAAAAAGTCACCATAAAAGACAAAGACTGATGGCGCAGGCATTTACATACATTCTCCTCTGCGCCGACAACACTCTTTACACCGGTTGGACAACAAATTTAGAGTCAAGGCTAATCGCTCACAACGAGGGCAGGGGCGCAAAATACACCCGAAGCCGCCTTCCGTGCAAACTCTTTTACTACGAAGAATTTGAGGATAAAATATCGGCGCAGA
>JAFXOC010000128.1 GCA_017529085.1 Selenomonadaceae bacterium
ATTTTAAAATAATTTGCGCAATTTTTATCGTTGTGATGTTCTCCTTTTTCATAAGCATCATCAAAAGCTACGCAAAAAAATTTGTCATGTTCATCGTATATAGGGACGTATAAATGTCTCCCCCGTATGCCTGAGCGGTTCTGCTTCCAATATGATCTTATTTCATGGAAAATATCTTCTCCACAATATATTCGTTTTGCCTGCGTTAGTTCATTAAAATTTTTAAAAGATAAAATATCATCCCAAACAAAATCCCCTATATATTTTTCATTAAATGTGAATGAAAAAACATAGTTTGTTAACTTCTCGCTTTCTATATAACTAATTAAGGAGTCAGATGTGAAATTGTTGAGATTTATCTCCTTCAGTTTTCCCTCGCACAATCGTATCATAATTCATCAGCCTCTTTTCAAATTGACTAATCTTCGGTAAATAAGCTTACCAGACCTCTATCGTTTATTATAGGAAAATCTAAATACTGAAGGCTCTCTGCCAACATACTTAGTTCAATTCCATAAATCAATGAAACTCCTTTAGGTATTTGCTTTTTCACAGTATTTACAATTTCATCGTTTATGGGAAAACATAAAACCGTATCTCCCTCTTTTAACTCTGAAAAATCAGGTCTTTGAACAAAAATATCGGCGCCGTTCATGTCCCAGAATTTTGTTGGTTTCCACGAACTTGCATTGATGATTGGTAACATTCTGGCCGCGCGTTTACCCAATACTCCATAGGCCACAATATCATTCTTGCGTGAAACAAGCGAACACCTATTAAATTGAGGAATAAATGTTCGCCACAGCCAAACGCAAAAATGATAACACGGCGTATCACCTTCGTTTATCAATCTATCTGCTTCTAAATGTCTATTTATAAAACCGCTTCTTTGCAACTTGTCTGATAACATTATGCTGACATACTCTTTAAGCACGGGAGCATGAACCAATATTTCCATGTATTCACGAAAATACGCTAACAACATAAGTCGTTGATCCTCAATCGCGCAAAATTTCAACGAACTAATTATAGCTTCTCTGTACATACGCGAATATCGCAATACTTTTTCCGCGTCGCCGGGATTAGACAAAGAACCAAACGAGTCGCGAAAAAAGTATAAACGCTTTGGAAAATAAATTCCTTTTCCTTGTCCGTTGATTAGCGGAATCCAAACCGGAGCTTCATGTGTAGTTGACCATCCCAAAATTGAAAGGCACTCCCGTACTTTCGTTTTACGCAAATAATCGGCGCGTATCATGAGTTGCCAAACCATTCCTTGATTGCACATCAAAATATATCTTTCCAATAAACATTTAAAATATGTTGTATAATGTATATCGTCCGTATATTCGGCAATATTTTTAGTCCAGCGCGTTCTATTGCTGTCGCAAACACACCAATCGGCAGAAGGATGATTTTCTAAGCACATTATCATTTCTTTTACATAATTTGATTCCAATACATCGTCCGCATCCGGCATACATACATAATCGCCGCATATCTTTGCCAATCCGTTACTTACAGCAACGGCAACCCCTGTATTCTTTTGCTTGATAAACTCAAATAACATTCCCTCAGAAACAATTTTATTTTCATACGAATCTATAATTTTTGATGTCCTATCAGTACTGCCGTCGTCCACAAAAATAATTTGAAGTTTCTTATAGGATTGATTCAAGATAGATTCTATCAATTCGCCTATATACTTCTCTTTATTAAAGCAAGCTATTACCATACTGACAATCGATTCATCTTTAACATTGTATTCGCTCACCTTAATTTTTCCATCCTTTCCAAATCATGCGCAGATATAAATTCAACTTGAAAATCCCAGGCAAAACCCTCTTCATTTAATCGCGCCACTAAATAGGAGAAACACATAAACATATTTTCCGACATATTACGATTGGTTTCTTTTTGCACTTTCACACCATCAACAATACCTTGGAAATTTTGAGATAACGTAATTTTAGTTGCGTGAACATTTTTGGCGATTTCCACAAACTTGTTCATATCCTCCACATTATCGTTTAATCCTGGGCACAATATATACTTTAAGAATATACGCACTCCGGCTTTTTCATATTTGCCGAGATTTTCCAAAACTTTATCAAATGTATCAACTCGCTTTATCTTTTTATAAGTTTCTCTTGTACCGGAATCAAGCGCTACTGCCACTCTTGAATTCGGATTAGAAGATAGCGCACGAACGAGTACATCAGAGTATAGAATGCCGTTTGTGTTGAAATTAACCGACCAATTCTTTTTTATGGCAAGTTCGCATAATTCATCCAGTCTCGGCAATAAAGACGGTTCGCCGTCGGCCAATATAATTTCCTTTATTGAGTCATATACATCTCCTGCGATGCGATGTATATCGAAATTGCTTAATATTTGATTGCTTTTTTGTCCTATAACGCCTGCTTCCACTTGATTGCAGTAAAAGCAACGGCAATTACATTTTGTTCCTCCTGCAAAGTTTGGACCTACTCCCAAAATGTTTACTTGCGGCTTAGAGGGATATAAACCGTACTGTAATGCAGAGCAACCGTCACAAGTAGTTTTTTCACCTCTTCTCAACGCTTCTAAAGTTTTAATCCTCCAATCCTCCAATGTTTTTATCCCGTCTATTACATCATTTTCCGAAAGCACCTCGTTGTTATACGGGAAAACCCTTCCATATGGAGGATGCGCGCATACCTTAATATCCATGGACTGTATATATACATACCTATACAAGTTATCGCAACCCAGTTTATACTCTAAGCCGCCGAAGGTCTTTATGTTTTTATTTTGAACTCCATGCTGCAACAAATATTCAACACAAGACTTAAAATGTTTTCCGCCTACGGTAATATAAAAATCACACTCTCCGTATTTCTCTAACGCTTCTTCTACCGACAATATGAAGCATTTATCCCCCCCGAAAATATAGGTTTCATGCTGTTTTTGCGTGTCTGCATCGCACATACAAATTGGCAAACCGGTTTCCGACAGAAAATTTTCCTCGTTGTTTTTTAATCTCTTTCCCACACCATAATAAACTATCGAACTCATAAAAATTCTTCCTTTCCTAAAACGTATGTTTTATCTTAAACAATCTTTTAAAAATGGCAACTTACCATCTTTTGTTGATACGATAATATTGCAATCTAATTCCTCTATAGGCCACTTTATATCTATATCCGGATCGTCCCATCTTATCCCACCGTCGCTTGCCGGATCATATCTATCTCCGCAAATGTAACTTATCAAACTATCTTCTTCCATAGATAAAAATCCATGGGCAAATCCTACGGGGATATACAACATACTCCGGTTTTGCGGTGATAAATAAAATCCTTCCCATCTACCAAACGTAGGCGAATCTCTTCTGATGTCAACCGCTACATCAAACAATCGACCCTTTAAACACCTGACCAACTTCGTTTGCCAATGTTCCTTTTGAAAATGCAATCCTCGAATAACCCCGATTGCCGACATTGATTCATAACATTCAACTGTTTTAAAATCAATATTGTGTTCCCTGAATATATTGCTTTCGTAGGACTTCAAAAAATATCCGCGTTCATCCGGGACAAACAATGGTTCTATAAAAAATAATCCTTCCAGACTTGTTTTGTGAAAATTGAACGTTGTTTTCACGATGTCCTCCTATAAGCGTCAGCCAACTTACTTATACCACATCTAAAATCTATTTTCGGATAAAATCCCGTATCTTCAGTCAAACTTGTTATATCAAAATATTTATCATCTAAACAAATACCGGGCGAATTACCAAAAAACAATCTATAATCAGGTCTTATAATATCCCTGATTTCAATGATAAATTCCTTTAAAGGCTTGACGTACCCGCTTCCTACGCAATACGCGCGACCGTTTATTCCTTTTTCACCCGAACGATAAAATGCCTTCGCCACATCATCTATGTAGACGAAATCATATAATTGAGTAGCGGCGGAAAATCTCATCTCTTCTCCCGCCATTATCTTACGCACGGTAGTGTTTAAGAAGCGAGGCGACAGTTCGTCTTCACCGTAAGCGTTGGTAATGTATGGCCAGACGTAACGAATTTTTTCATTTGCCGACAAAATCTTACTCATATAGTGCGCCGTAAGTTTAGCCGTGGAATATATATTGGCTTTTCTAGGATGATTATCTCCATCATAAACGGCGGCGGTACTTTCATATTCCATTAAACTGCCCGCGCCAACGTATCCTTCGCAATGCATCGCTATCGCCGCTTTTAAAGAATCTACGGTGTATTCGACATTCCTTAATTGCAGCTTGTAATCACTGCGTGTTTCTCCCGCCGTTCCATCCCACGCAAGATGATAAAATACGGTGTCGGGTTTTGCTGTTCCGATAACTTCGGGAAGATTGCATATTTCTTCCAATGGACAAACTACGGTTAAAACATCGGGATAAATTTTAGCGATAACACTTTGTTTATCTTCATTTCTGACTACAGCCGTAACTTTGATTCCATGCCGAACCAAAGTTTTCAGCAAATGTCGTCCCACAAACCCGGTTGCGCCTGTTAATATTGCGTTTTTCATAACATCACCTACGCTAATGTCACAATTTTATTTTTTAATCCGCTGTCGCGAATCTGCTTTTCAATAGACGCATGGTATGGAATGGATAATATAACGATAGTCCCTTTTTTCACGGTATCGGGATCTTGAACGGCAATCAAATTATCGCCTATTTCAAATTGTAGTCCTTGTCGCATTGGATTGCGATCAATAAGCGCAACGACGTTGCAATCGGCAAAAGAATCGATTAATATTGCGGTAGAGGCTCCGATTCCCCAAAGGATTAAAGGCTCGCCGCTTTCTCTCAACGGTTTTATAAATGCTTCTATTGATTTTTTGCTTTTGTCTATGTACTGCATTACCTTATTTTTTGCTAAATCCGAATATGTTATTGTTCCTTTGCGACCGGTCTTATTAAATACAACATATACGGACGGATAGTTGCTAACCTTTTTATAATATTCCCCTTTTGCGCAAATTTCATAACCGTATAGCGCCGCTAGGTTCTCTAAATCATGCATTGTTAAGTGCAACACATGTTCATATGTCAAAAAATTAAATGGCGCAGCATCTTCATCCACATACGACAAAGCATTCGGAACCTCTATAAAAATATAACCGTTGTCTTTTAACAAACGATCCATATTCTCAAATGCGCTTTTAACGTCTAAAATATGCTCCAACGTATGATTCAAGATAATCATATCGCATTTTTCATGCAATCGCTCATTCATGTCGGACGAACTGCATTGCGACACGCTAAGACCTTTGTTTTTCGCGGTTTTAATGCAATTTTCGTTCGGATCGATAACGATAATATCGTTAAAACCTTTATCCGAAAGAAATTTATCAAGCTCACCCCAAGCGCCTGCCACATCATAAATTTTGCCGTTATTTGCTATAAACGACGAAATTATGGACAGTATATGTTCAAAATAATGATTCGTTTCATCTGTTCCAAACATATCGTAATACTTAGGTGAAACCGCGCCATATTTATAATAAGACAAAAAATTCTCTTGTGTAGCGATTGTATCGGTAAATACCAAACCGCATTCATTACAGGCAGCAACATACGCTTCTTTATCCGGCAACGATTTACCAAGGATTTTCATATTGTCGCACAGACGAAAGATTCTGTCGTGATTTTCACTTCCGCATATCGGACATTGCATTTAGTTATTCCCCTTTCCGTAAATTTCGTAAAGTTTATTTAATTTCTCCTCGTAAATAGGATTTATCCTGCGTCTGACATCATCTTCAAACAGCCACTTTATTGTAGCCTTTATGCCCTCCGAAAAAGTAATCTTCTGATTCCATCCTTTAGCCACGCTTTTTATCTTGCGATTATCAAATATGTAATGCCATAAATGTTGCTCCATTACCACCCTACTATGAAACCCTAAATTTAGGGCTTCGGCTCTCGGTATGTGAATAACATTTGCGGGATTTGCGCCCAATGCTTTCAGTAAATCTTCCGCAAGTTCGTTCCATGTAATAAGCCGCTCGCCGGTTATGTGGTAAGCCTCGCCGACAGCGGAAATATTTCCTATTAAATGTACGAAAGCCTCGGCAAAATCGGAGGAATGAAGCGGCGACCACAAATTTTCACCTTCTCCCGGCATAAGTAACGGATAGCCATTCAAAAACATTTGCGGCGCAGTAAAACAATTTTGACCTACGGGAGCCGGAACAATTGTGTCATATGTATAGCCGGGACGAACTATAGTTACGGGAAAACCTTCTTTTTCGTAAGCGGCTCTAAAAACTTGCTCCATTTGCGCTTTTCCCGCTATGTAATTGTCTTTGACGCTTTCATCGTACTGAGGGGTGTTTTCCGTAAAGGGGAGAAAACGACTTTCTCTCCTATAGACCGCTTCGGAAGAAATGACGACGTATTGTCTTATCCTGCCGTTGAAACGTTGAATAGCCTGTTTAGCTTGTTCTCCGTTAAAGCATATAAAATCGCAAATTACATCGAATACATTGTCTCCCAAAGCTGCTTTCATAGCTGTATCGTTTCTGACATCAGCTGTTATTTGTTTTACTTGCGGTTGCACTTCTCGCCTTGTATTTCTCGTAACCGCTCGGTTTAATTCAAACACTTCATGCCCGGAGTCAATCGCTTTTTGAACGCAATGCCAACTAATGTTGCCATTACCGCCGATAAAAAGAATTTTCATGACTTCTTTTCATACCTTTCCAGTATTTCTTCTCGAAATTCATCGATATTATCAACAGCGGCAGATTCAATCTCCATACAATCGGCGCAAAGAGCGACCTCGCGGCGTTTTTTATGCAAGTGCATCAAACGAATATCCTCGTATTCTTTACTGTTCCAAATATCTACCAGGCTTTGTTTTCTCACGTCGCCTATAAGACCTTTGTAATTCCAGTCCACGATACAATGCGAAGCCGTGCCGTTGGAATTTATCGTAAGAATATAAAAAATTCTGGGACAGACAATATATTCGTGCGCATCTCCGCCATGATAAACATTAGTTTGTTCCGCGGTATTCTCAAACCCCGGCCAGCAGTTTGCAATATGCTCCATAGCTATTTCATCGCAAATATCGCCGAAAATATCATAGAACTGTTTTTGTTTTTCTTCCGTTATATTATCCACCATAGTTTTAATGAAAATATGCAAACTGCCCCTATGTTCGTATAAATCCCGAATATTATCCACAAATTTATCGAAATTTATCTTAGTACCCGATATTTCGGCATATCCTTCTGCGCTTAAAGCTTCCACCGAAATATTTATGCGGGAAAGACCGGCTTCTACCAGTTTTCTGTTGATGTCGGGATTAAGAAGCGTTCCGTTGGTAGTAAAATCTATAGATTCAAAACAACCTGACTGTTTCGCATATGCAATCATTTCCGTCAAACGGGGATTCACCAAGGGTTCTCCTTCTTTATACAAGCGTAAAACCTTAATCTTATGCGGAAACTTCTTGCAATCATCAATGATTTTTTTATACAGATCAAAATCCATAATTCCCACGCTGTCGCGTTTCTCATCCGACCATAAGTCGTCGTGAGCGCGCCCGCAAGGACAGAATCGGCATTTTAAATTACAAGCGCTGGACGGATCTAAGAAAAGAATAAACGGCGTATCTAACGGGATGACTTTCTCGAGCGCCGTGCGATTCTTATGATACCTGGTTCCTACTTTGGCTTTCATTATAGTTCCTCCATTATCTAAGCATTTCGCATATCTTTTTCAGGTTGCCATCATTCGGATAGTATTTCAAAAACTGTAGCGGCGAACCTTTTTTATCTGTTTTGAAAACAGCTCCCAGTTCTTTGATTTTCGCTTCAAGCGATTTATATTTATCGGTAGTATCGGTCAATATATCTTTAAAAATATCCTGCGCCCTCGGGGGACAAAAATATATAAACATATCGCTCGCCGATTGACCGCGCACACCCGAAAAATCATGAACCCTTTTTTCTTTTTCCACTACTTTTTGAATCGACTGATGAAACTTTGAAAGATTAACTTCTGACGTATACTTGTTACATACGGACTCCCTTGCTCTTAACCCCAATCTTTTTCTTGTTTCCGCATTTTCAAGTAATTCGACTACTTTATCGGCATATTCGTTGGGGTCGCTCACTAAAAATCCGTTTTCTCCGTCGGACACAATTGCTTTTTCGGCCATACCGTCGCTTGTTATGATAGGCAACCCGGCAGCCATGGCTTCCAACAATGCGTTTTCCGTAGTGGCAAAATTATTCGGGTTTAACAAATACCCAAATATATCAAATGTAGGCAATAAATCTAATATGTCGTTGCGATAGCCTAGTAACTTTATCTTGTTCTCCAAATTTAATTTCTCGATACTTTCAATTAACGCATCCGACGGTTCCCCCGCCAAATAAAATTCCGCTTTAACACCTCGTTTCAACACGGCCAGACAGTATTGCAAAAAATCAGGATGCAACTTAGCGTAATCAAGCGTCCCCACATATCCTATTCGAACGGGTCGGCACAAACTGTAATCTTTTTTGCATAACTGCCCTTCGGGATTAAAATGACCTAAGCCATATACGATAGCGCTCTTAGTCGCGATACGCTTTCGTTCGTCCGTCGACCAATAGGGAACCTCCAAAGATACGGGCGAAGTAAAAAGGCAACCGTCAAAACAGTCAACAAATTTCGCCGGCAAACGCGGATAGTAAATGCCGTTTACATGACACCACAAAATCAATCTTACCGGTATTTCGGGCATCATAGACAAAAATAATCCTGTCAAAGGATGATTCCACCAGTTCAGTACGACAATGTCCGCATTCGATACCATTTTTGCAAACTCGTATCGTGCGGGCGCAATATAAACATTCGCGCCTTTTGCCCTACACTCGTCCACATACCGGGTTTTGAGAGGCGTTTCAAGCAAAATTATCTCGTGTGAACAAACCGCATCGCGCAAAGCAATACCGCCTACGGCTTTTCCTACTCCTTCACCGAGATGCGCGGCTATATGAAGTATTCTTAATTTTCTATTTTGCATCAGAAAGGACTGCAAGCCAATTCACCTCATTTGGCTCATAAAGTTTAACAACCTCCGCTTTACAACCCGAAGCTTCTATAAGACGATACGCCTCGGCGTCATAGCGATACAGACTCACCGTCATTAGGTCGATTTTTTCCCGAGACAGCTTTTCAGGCGATACAACCTTATAATCCCACCAGAAAGGCGACAGTTTAGTTTCCTCTTTCTTAGCGGATTGATCAAACAAAACAATATCAAAATCAAAATCCTCTATAAAATATCGAAGTAACCTAACTAACCTCACGCCGTCCAATTTAGCGCCATAAACTCCGAGCCTTCCACCGGACGGCATTTTTCCGCGTATAATCTCTGTTGTTTCTTTACCGCGTTTCCATGCGTATTCAAACTTACGAAAATATTCGTCTATTATAGTTTTGGATAAATTCGCTTTATCCCAAAGAATCATGGCATCATAAATATTGTACGCATTAAAATTATTGCAATTCATCATAAAACGATATTTTCTCGGTTCGTCAGAGTCTATGTAATTCCGAGTACGGGAAATGTAGCGGTTGTCATCGCGATCTGCCAAAAATCGACCATCAAACCACTTGATTAAACTCTCGTCTCCATATTCTTGAATATCGTCCCATATGAGTTCTATGGCTTTTTCATATTCTTCGTTTTTATGACTGATACTTGCTCTATACGCATATTCGGTCATCAGTAAATTTATGACTTTCTTAAGGTTTATATCCTTTTCCGTTAAGTCTATTTTTTCCGGAAATAAGTCCATAGCTTGACAAAGTATTAAATACTTTTGCAAGAAAAAATGAAACTGCTTCTTAAAAAAACTTCGGGGAGATATTTTTCTTGCGTCTAATTTTTCGATTTCATCCGCCGAATGTCTCCTGGATATATACTCATCGGTAAGGCTGTTCTCTATTGTGGCGGAGGCTGAACCCGCATGTTCCGCATAAAGCGACAACGGTAAACGAAGCTTTACATATCGTTTTGCAACCATTGCGCTTATAAGAGCTTGATATAAGTCAGCCAGAAATGATTCATGCAATTTTCTGCCGGTTTTTTCTTCTACTTCCTTTATCAATTCCGAACTCATGACTGCGCTGTCATATATATGCGGCGGATCGCCTCCGAAAAACCTTATGTAGGACTTCACCGTATCCTCGCCGCAAAAAAGGTCTTGCCCCAAATTACTGTACATACAGATTTTATTCTGTAAATTATGATGATCCGGCCAATAGTATTCGCTCCGCTGCCACATAATAAGCCGCTCGCCCGTAATTTTTATCGCTTTATCCAGAGAATATAAAGCATACCGCGATAATCCGTCGTCTGCGCCGACAATCAATTTATATTCGCCGCACGCATTGTCAAGAGCATAATCGAAGTTAGCTCCCATGCCTATATATTCGGGTGTGCGGACATATTTTATTTTTGGATTGTTAAAAGAATCCGCAACTCCTTTAATATCTTCCGCGCTCTGATTGTCCGACACAACAATTTCATAATCGTCAAAATACTGCTGTTCGATGCACAATCTAAGCGTATGCGCCAAATATTTGGCGCCGTTCCTGACAGGTATGCAAATAGAAAATCTTGGCACATTCCACATCCCCTTCGACTGACTACTCCCATATTTTCCAAGGCGCGTTGCCCGATGACCACATAGTGTTTAGAGTATCATACTCCAGCTTGGTGTCCATACACTTCCAAAAACCTGTATGCATATATGATCCTAATTGGCCGTCGGAGGCTAATTTGCGTAGCGGATACTGCTCAAAGACTGTAGAATCATCTTTTAACAGCGAGAATATCTCGGGCTGCAATACCATATAGCCCGCATTTATAGGTTCGGAATCGCGTTGCGATTTCTCCCTGAAAGCCGTCACCGAGTTTTCCGATATATCCAGCACTCCGAACCTTTGTTTAATTCTTACTGCCGTAAGTGTCGCAAGTTTTCCGTTGGTTTTATGGAACTCCACCAAAGCGTTAACGTTTACGTCGCATACCGCATCCCCGTAAGTAAGCATAAACGTCTCGTCGCCGATATATTTTTGAATCCTTTTAATGCGTCCTCCGGTCATAGTGTTTAAACCGGTATCCACTACCGTGACATGCCAAGGTTCTGTTGTTCGATCGTGAACGATGAGTTTATTGCCTGCGGAAAAGTCAAAAGTTACGTCGCTGGTATGTAAAAAATAATCCGCAAACCATTCTTTAATCATATGCTGCTTATATCCGGCGCAAACTATAAAATCATTATAGCCGTAGTACGAATAACCCTTCATAATATGCCATAATATCGGCATACCGCCTATTTCCACCATAGGTTTGGGGCGATACTGAGATTCTTCCGATATCCTTGTCCCGAAGCCTCCGGCCAAAAGCACAACTCTCATCTCTACAACCGACCTTCTCTCATCTCTTTTTCGATGTACGCTATCATGTGACGTATTTCATAAAAAGTATCCGACTGCCCCCCGTAAAGTTTGGAAAGAAACAAATCGTCCTGATATTCGCCTTTTTGCATGAAATTAAATTTTCTTATGCCGAGCAATTCGACAACAGCCGCAGCGCCTCCCGGATGTTGTATGACAAAATCGGAATTTTGCCAACACTCCAACTGCATCCTATCCCATTTATCTTCGGTACCGTCGGAATAATCGCTTAAAAAAAGCACTGACGGATTATCCCTGGCAAAATGTTTAGGCGGAAGATAAGAATCAAAAACATTATCATACGCTTCTTTAAATGTTTCAGAAAAGTCGTTATATACCACATAATAATCATTCTTTGTTAAGAAAGAAAATAGTAACTCTACTTCCTCTTTTGTTAAATGATTTCTAACTTTACCTATATGGGTATTTTGGTAGCTTTTATTATTTATAGTTACTATTCCCTTGTAATTTTCCGCCCTTTTTTTTATGTGCAATATTTCTTGCTTGGGAAAACTCGGCTTAAGTAAATGAGATGTTTTGTATTCGGAATGAAAATTTCTAATCTCCCATTCAATTCCATTTATTAATATTTTAAATCCTCGAAGTTCCTTACATGGACAAAAAATAGGCAGGCCTATATCTTTTTTAAGTTCTTCAGCATTTTTTAAATAACCATATCCTGTACTGGCAAAGTATCTATTTTCGACTTCGATATGTTCGTCCGAAATATTTTCATAATAAACCGAACTGCCTTTGCGGCTGAATGTTTTAAGTTTCAGCCCACGAGACTTTAAAAAAGATAGATATGGAATCCATGCAATCATCTCTGCGCCAAATTCTCCCAACATGCCTAGGTATGTATTGTCAGCATCGACATCTATTCTAATAGGCAAAGGATCCATAAGAAAACAAAGTATTTTCTCCTCTGATATTTTTAAATCTTCGATAAGCTGTCTCTTTATGTGTTCATACGAAAATTGAGAGCATATTATAACTTTGTCAAAAGATATAAATTCAACACTTTTCGGTTCAAGAATAGGAATATCGGCTATTGTTGTACCTATTAGCGAGGGATTATTATCTATGAATGCGCAAATTTCTATATTTTCTTTTCCCTGATAACGTATACCATTCAAGCATTGTCTGCCCAAAACGCCCGCTCCCCAAATAATAAATTTCATGTATATAACACCAACCCTTACATTAACGAAAAAAATCTTCTGCTCGATATATATGCTGAAAATCAAAAAAACTTCTTAATTGTTTCACGATAACTTCATATTCCCATGTTGGGAATATGACAATCGTTTCATCCCCTTTAGGACAAAATTCCTGTAATGTCATAACAGGAATACCGAATAAGTCATACCCCCCCTTTTTTTGACAAAGAGTATGCGCATTTTTGTCCAATACACATAAAAGAGAACCTTTATTTTTAATCTTTGATAATATGATTCTACACACATTAGTGTAGCCATAAAAAACTGTATTTCTAGGCAAAAGAATTTTATTAAAATCTAAAGAAAGCAAATGAACGCTCTGTTTAATTCGTATATCTTTCATTTGTATGTGCTGATGTAAAAAATCGACTATATTTTTTTCATATAAGGCTACAGTTGCATCCGGTACTGAAAACGTACAGCAAGCACTATTAACGGGAAGATATCCGGATAAGGGGTACACAACGTTAAAATAATGTTTAAATAAATCATGATACCATTCACGCGGCTTTATAGTACAATGCGCATTCTCTCCGTTATCTAATTTTTCCGCTGCCTCCGCATGATGTAAATGAAAAAATATATTGCTCGAAAGATGCGACATTTTTTCTATAACCGTATTTAATTCATTCTCGGGAATATGTTCCAGTACATCGGTGCAAATTATAAAATCAAACTTTTCATATGGAAATGCGGCATATTCCGATACAGCAGGATCATAGCCGACTACATTCATATTCGGATATTTTATTTGCAATGCGCGAACCAAATCGCCTTTCCCGCAGCCGTAATCCAAAATACTCGTACATTTGATAAGATCTATAAACAGAATGATTTGCGGCATTAAATATGTAGCGCCTCTTCCGTAACTAACTTTATTCTCATGTTTCTTTCTATATAAATTTATATAATTTAAATTTTTCATATTCGTACGCCTCTTTCTTGTCCTATTATATATGTTTTTTGTTTCCGTATTTATTAAAACAAACTGTCAAAATCTACTCGTTCAAATACTTCTAGTTTTCCGCCTCGCGTGGCGTTATAAATATGCAAACCGTTTTGCAAAGCATAAATTTGCGCAACTTTAAATGCCCTTATCATTTTATCTGTTTTATGATCAATTTTATCTCCATCACATATTTCATAAAAATGATTCGTTCTCGAACCGATTTTATAATCACAATCTACTCCCAACAAATAAATGTTTTTTATTCCTAAATACACGGCAAATTGTATAGCAGCATAAGTAACTGTTCCTCCTCCATATATCATTTGCGCTACATCTTCGGAAAATCTTGGATTTTCGTCGCAAACATCACTAACTACATGTACAACCTCACCTTTATCGTCAGGCGGAGTATTGCAATCAGCATAAATTTTCAATTTTACATTGTAATTTTTTATTTTTTCCTTTTCTTCCATCATAAAAACAGAATCCGTCACCATATAAATATCAGGACGCCAAACTGTATCCAATAAAAAAATTCTATTTACGCTTATGCAAAATTCGCCATTATTTTTGATTCTTTCCACATCTTGTTTTCTTAAACTAGGACCGGTTGCCACGATAAAACAACGCTTTAAATTTTTATATTTGTTTTTTAATTTTGCTATAGACCCGTTAAAGTACCTAGGTAAACGATTAGAATGATAAAAAGCGTCTATGATTTTTAGTTTAGGATATAATTCTTTTATTTTTTCTTCACTTTCTCCTGTTGCTATAAACAATAGACCAAAATCGGGTTTAATAACACTATCAATGAAATATGTCTCATTCCCGACTTTCTCTAGTGACTCCGACAACAACAATGCAAAGGCATTATTTCCCCTTATATAAGAAGGCATATCATATTTTTTTATGATATCATTATAACATTCGGTGAAAGAAGCTGTTCCGTAACCGCAAAACTCGGAGGGCAAATCGGAAAGTCTTGAATAGCATGTAATATTTTCGATATTTAATATTTTTTCTATTTCTTCATGTTGACTAGGCGATATAATAATATGTACATTATTGTATAATTCTTTATAATCATCTAAACTAACAATCGGTATATTTTGTATGACATTTCCAATCTTATTTATATCTGAATCAACAAAAGCTACAACTTTACTTGCTCCTAAATAATTCAGTAATCTTTGTCCGCGATGTCCTCCTCCATATATGGCAAACTTTATTTCGTTCACTGTAAAACGACCTCCCCGTTAAAACGGAATATTTTCTTCAATAAGTAAATATTGATCCGGTGTAGCAATTTTATTTTCAGGAATGCCATACTTTATAAGAACTTTTTCAATTTCTTTTCTGAACCTATATCTTGATACACCTATAACTACATAGTCAAAATCGCATTCTTTAATTTTTTCCGGCGAATATACAGGGCAAAACTTATCTCCAATCGCTACCCCGTCCGCATAAGCCCGCCAGCCTTCATCCGAACAACCAACCAAAAAAAATTTTTTACTTAAAGTCACAGCTTCCATAATACCGCGACCAACCACGCCCATACCGTAAACAAAAACTTTACTTCCGACGATGACTTGCGAAAAAGGAAATAGGCAACTATCAGAGATTTCGGCAAATTTAATAGGAGCGGAAACCCAAAGGGTAAAAAAAACACCGTTAGGAATCTTTTTCGCCATTGTTTTTTTTCGCTCAACGTTTTTATTCTCAGTCACGGCTCGTTTCATATTTTTGTACAAAAGATTAATTCGTTGAAAATGATCTCCTTCTATTTTATGAATCATCGAATTTGGATGCTGTCTATAATGATAGCCGGGATAATTTATTACCGCAAAAGACGAGGCGTTTAAAAACGCTCTAAATGTCAATGCCATATCTTCTCCCATAGCTATTTCATCTTCGACTTGCATTTGTATTTTAACCAAAAAATCCCTTCTAAATAGATACAAATACAAATTCGTCGATAACGGCGCATCATAGAATTTATCTTCAGAAATGTAATTAGGATAAATTTTGCTTATTATCTCCGCGCCTCTATACCACCCGCTTCGCATTGGAGCAGCACGTTCAATCTGTCTGCCATCAGAATAATTCATATAAATAGAAGTATTCCCTACTATGTCCACTTTTTCTTTTTTCAACGGCTCAACCATTTTCTCGACATAATCAGGTTCAAGCCAGTCGTCTCCATCAACATAGAGAACATATTCTCCTGTAGCATGACAAATACCGGCCTTTCTTGCGCTGGTCAATCCACCGTTTTTCTTATGTATCACATGAACACGAGTATCGTGCGACACATAATTATCACATATTTTTGGACAATAATCATCGGAACCGTCATCTACCAAAATGATTTCCATATTCTTATAGGTCTGTCCAAGAATACTATCTATACACGTCGTTATATACGATTCTATTCTATAAATCGGTACAACTATACTGACCTTTGTTTGTGTATCGGTTATGTTCAAAACAAGCACCTCGCAGCAACAATTAAAACATTCTACATCAAAAAGTTAAGTTGACGAATTCATTTCCGTTATTACTTTCCACAAATTATCATCACTCAATGTAAGATCATTAATAATTTTTTCCATTCGTTTCGCGTATTTACGAACAGGTTTATAAACATATCCTTCATCTCCTTTGTGCCGTGTAATAACACCTTCTTCCAATAATTTGTTTAAAATTTTTTTATTAAGATTTTTGTTTGTCAAATTACCCATTCCCCTATGTAATGCTTCCTCCTTCCTACCTGCGCCCGGCTGAAAAAAGATCTTCCTAATCGTTTCTATAAATATCTTCTGTGAATCAGAAAGTTTTGCTTTTTTTACGCGAGTAGTGGTCGATAATTTTTCAAAATGTTCTATACTGCAATTACATATCTGTTTAGGAACACTTTGGTTCGACGCTATTCCAAATACTGTGTTTATTATACAATTTTCTATTAGAACACTCTCGTCAAATTTACTGTTTGCAATATCCATTCTTTCTATTACCGAATTTTGTATAGTCAATTTACTTATGACCTTACCATTAAATTTCAAATCCATTATAGTGCAATCTGAAATATATATATTCTTAAAATCTATATTCTGTTTATCCAAAAGGCACATAGAAGCTACTATATCTGCGGCTAAAATCCCATTTGACATGTCTGCTGCTCTTCGAGCTATGTTTAAAAACAAATCAAAATTTTTTTCATCACGACTAATATAAGTCGCCAAAATAGAACATCCTGTTACGGACATTGGTTGTTGCCATTTTTCGCGATATATTGCTTCATTAATATTTTTAGAATGTTGTATAATCCCTTCTGCTCGTAATGCGTCAAGAATAAAATTATCTAAGAACTGTCTATCCGGAGAATCGGCACTTACTCTTCCTAATGTTGGTAATCTTTGCAACATGATAGTCGACTCATCGGTAGGTTGTAAGCCGGTAACATCCGTAAATGCTCTTGCCAAATCACGTTGCGTTATAGGTCCCGTATTTGAAGACCCGTTTCTTGTTTTGTTGGCAAGCAAAATTAAAACGTCTCTTATTGTTAATGGATTTAAAGCGGGATATATATTAGCTTCTCGTTCACAAATCTTTGTCATAAATTCAAACCAGAAAGCACATATATCATCCATAACATGGTCTATGAAAAATATATCGTCTGCATATTTTAGTAGTAATTGCATCACCAATGGACGTTTTGGAAACCACGAAGGCAGTTCTAATAAATTCTCGTTTCTACATTCATTCGGCATATTTCTATTCATAAAATCTATTAATTCACGTTCGGTAAATTCACTATGGCAATCAAGACTAATAACTTTATCCGAGCGCAACCCTAAGCAATTAAGCATTTCTTCATCCGAATTAAAGTAATATTCTCGACCTGTTATTAAAACGCCACCGTTACAGTGAACTAACAAATCTTTAAGAGCAGAAACGGATACTTCACGGATATGATGCATTTTTTGTGGATCACTACTCCACGATTGAGTTCCGATTTCATCGAATCCATCCAGTAAATAAATAATATTTGAGTTTTCATACACCCTTATAAAATTTTTCTCATCCAATCCCAAATCGCAAAAATGACGGTTTAAAATTTCTATGCCTCTCTTCAATCCCCAACATTCTCTAAGATTAATTGCTATCGTAATTATGTTTTCATTTTCTTCCGATACCATTGTATCAAAAATTTGTTTCACACATCTGCTTTTCCCGGAGCCAAAATCTCCTTTTAGTAGAATCTTTTTTCCTTTTTTTAAAAATTTTATTATCTCCTGTATACCTAATTCCTTATTGTACTTTTTATTTTTATAGCATACATCTATATATGTATTATTCTCGGGTTCACCCGTTTCAAGATTTATTAAACTACCGAACTGTTTTTTCATTCTGTTGTGAATATATACGCTATAATTAAAAAATTCATTTTGAAATTCTTTTACCGATAATACGCGGATATTTTGCGATTCCCCGGTTTTCCTCATTGAATTCGTAGGCGTTTTTTTTAAAACTTCATAACAGCTACAATAAATATCTTTTTGTAATAAAGCATTTTTTATTAATTTTAGTCTTGTAATATCATCTCTAATTTTCTCAAGTCTATGATTTTCTGTTATTTCTATCACTACCCATCGGTCTTGTTCTACTTTCAATACGCAATCGCATTGTATTCCGGCAATTTCTTCAGCTATTGCATTACTATTCCACTTAGCAGTTGCTATTTCTCTTACCGTTTTTTCAATTTTATCCCACGGCATACTCGTTCCTCCCCTAAAAAATTTGCAATAAACATTGCAACAATTTGCACAAATTATTTTAAGAATAAAAACACGGTTGAAAAATTTATTTGCATCGCTCTTTGATTACATTGCTTATAACAATGCTAGGAACCCACCTCCTAGTTGGGAGTCTATCAGAGTAAGGTGGAAATTTAAATCTCCCACCTTACTCACGCATTGCTTTCATTCCTTAATTCAGTATTTTAATAACATCCTATTGCTCATCTCACTATCGCAATACTGCAATAATCTCCGATAGGAAATTTATGTAGGCTTTTACCCAAATATTCCTCAAAATCTTTTACGGCTTTATGAGTTCCCGGCCATTCAGATGAAAAATAATCGTGTAGCAAAATAACTCCGCCTCGCGTCATTTTTGGGTAGAAAAACTTTAAGCCTTCAAACATTGGTCTGTATAAATCCATGTCTAAATTTACAAAACAAAATTCGTCTTCGACATTCAAGGCGCTTTCAGGAAAATACCCCACAAAGAATCGGCATAATTTTTGATTTTCTAATCTGCTTTTTACAATATCCACATTAGTATTCAAAAACATATCTTCAAAATTTAATCTGCCATCTTCACGAACTTCGTCCCACAATTGTCGTTCCTCCTTTAAATCTTCATGAGGAAATCCCTGAAATGTATCAAACAAATAACATTGTCTGTCATAAAAAAATTTGTTAATGTAGTATGCAAAGTGACCCATGTTTACGCCGCATTCCGCCACATTACCCTTTATATTTTCCGAATATATGTATTTTGAATACGACTTTACCCAATTCACCCTATAATCCGATTCGCTGTAGCGATTGTAAAAGGAAAAAACCTTTGTCTTTAACTCCTCGTCTTCAGCCAGAAAAATACATTTTTGGAGCGGCACCCGAAGCTCGACAAGTTGATTCCTTATATCGTCTCGCGCCGTTTGTGAAGAAACCGTAACAACAATCTTATCATATTCAAAATTTCTTATTTCGGAAGGTAATGTTATATTCCACCCCCCCCCCCGGATTTTTTTCAGATGTTTTGTCGCTATTATCTATGTATCCGACAATCTGATGATTAGTCTTTGCTTTAACATATTCGGTAAAAACCTCAGCGTTGCTTCCTGCGCCAAAAACCAATATTTTTGACATAATCTATTCCTCCGTTAATGCTCTTAAATTGTGTGTTGTGATTTTTTATCATATTTTTTCGGATTTTTTTCACAGCCCCTTTTATTTCTCATCCGCATTGTCACCGTTTCATCCTCGCCAATATCTCCTCCGCCCACGGATCGAGCAAATCTCTTTCGTTCGTTATGTCGTTGGCGAGAACGCACTTACTGCATACGGGATGCTTGTCTTTTTCGCCTCTAAGCAACATCTTTAAGAAGCTGTTGCGCTGTACCCCCCCCCATAGGTCTTTTAGACTATTTTTTCGCAAATCACCGTAAATTATGTCATTAGGCTGATCGCAACAGTTTGCCCCCACTTTTCCGTCCGCCGTAACTCTCAGTCTATAAAAGGGTCTGTGACAAACTTTGTGCATTTCCGTCTGTTTTACGTCGCCTCTGCCGTTAAGGGCGTTTTCTTTTATGGAACCGTCAACCTCGTCATAATTCACATGACCATATATCGGTAAAATATGTTCGACAAATATGCTGTCGGCAATATCGCCGAACATTTCTTCAAATTTTTTCTCCCCGTCCGGTTCGTCCTTTAAAGCAATATCCGCTATCTTCATGCGAATCTTGCAATTCCCCCTGTTTTCGTAAAGGTAACGCAGATTTGACAAAAATTCTTCAAAATTCATGTTTACGCCGCACATCTTTTTATACGTATCGGCGTTTAAACCTTGCAGGGAAATTCGTATCGTATCAACGCCCGCTTTCATCAAAGCGTCCGTTCTTTTTTTGTTGAACAACAAACCGTTGGTGGTGAAATTGATTTTCTCCGCTATGTCTTCCTTTCGGATAATCTCTATCATTTCCTCTAAATGCGGATTGCAAAGGGGTTCGCCGAAGGAATACGTTTCTATCAAACGTATCTTTTTAGGAAATTCGCGAATTTGTCCGATTATTTTCTTAAAAAGTTCCATGGACATATTGCCTTCGTACAAACCATGATTACCCTTGGAATGAGCGCAGTACACGCATCTTGCGTTGCATAACGAAGAAACCTCTATTCCTATGTTGTAAGGCGTATCCAAAGGCACAACGTCCTTAAGACAAGTTCTGTTCTCTTCCCG
>JAFXOC010000129.1 GCA_017529085.1 Selenomonadaceae bacterium
ACATTGGAGAAGTGTCTGCCTATACCGTACAAACTATAGAGAATTTTATCAATAATTTACCCCGAAAGATGTTTGGCTATCGTACACCCAAAGAACTATTCGACGAACAAATTTCCTTACTTCCACATATCCTATAATTATTTTTTTACTGTCCGATTTGTTATTGCAATTTTCGAAATTTCAAAGTATAGGCTTATCCTTCTTTCGCTCTTTATTTTTAAAAATAGAGAAGGAAGAAAAGAAGAAAAGAAGAATAAGTCTACTGTCTGAAATATGAACCGCAAATAAAATTTGGAGGAAAGAATATGGATTTAGTAAAAGGATTGCATCATACGGCGTTGCGTTGTTGCGGAGAGGAGGAGATGAACGAGGCGGCGGGGTTTTACGTTAAAACATTGGGGCTAAACATGGTAAGGCGTTGGGGCGAAGGCAAGGAAGCGGGATGTATGATAGAGGCCGGAAACGGGATAATCGAATTTTTTGCCGACGCGGAAAAGGAACGAGAAACGGGCGTAATCGATCATATCGCTTTTTATACGGACAAGGTCGAGGAATGTGTGGAAAATTGCAGAAAAGAAGGACTAACCATAGTTATTCCGCCCGAAAACATAACGGTTCCAAGCGAAAAACCCTATCCTTTAAAAATTGCCTTCGTAAAAGGAAAAGCCGGAGAAATTATCGAGTTTATTCAAGAATTATAAAAACATTTAAACAGCCTGAGGCGAGATAATATTATCGCATATATTTTTTTGCTTTCAAATAGATTTCAAATAGATCTCAAATAGAGTGCAAAAAATGTTTGACATAAACTAACCAATATAGTATATTTGCAACAGTTTATATGTAGTTGTTATTATTATTTATTTTTGGAGGTAGATATTGTGGAAAAGAAAAACATAGCTTTAGCGGTTGTGCTTTCGTTTGTCACATGCGGTATCTATGGATTTTATTGGTTGTATACCATGACGGAAGATGTTCATAGGTTGGTAGGACGTCAAACGACCGCTTCCGGCGGATTGGTGATACTATTCTCTATCGTAAGTTGCGGTATATATCTTCTTTATTGGTTCTATAAAATGGGCGAAAGTATCACGGAGGCTAAAGAACAGCGCGGTATGAGAGTGGAAAATAGTGCAGGTATCCTTTATGTTATATTGACGATTTTTGCGCTTGGGGTTGTTGCAGAAGCGTTAATTCAAAGCAGCATTAACGATATAATCGATCACGACGTTAACAATGGCAGCATGGCACCCACCGTCGCTTAAAATTTTAAAACCTTACATTAAATTTATCCTAATCGGTTGTTTATATCTAATGTGGGTGAAAATCACAGGGATTTCCATTGAATGTCCATTCCACGCCATTACGGGGTATTATTGCCCGGGTTGCGGCGTTACCACATTGTTTTTATGTCTCTCGGTTTTTGATTTTTACGGAGCGTTTCACGCAAATCCCGTGTTGTTTGTCCTTTCACCGGTTATATTTTGGCTTATTGTCAAAGATAAAATATATAGGCTAAATAAGCAACAACACAATAAAACTTACAACAAAATAGCATTAACCACAATTATTATTCTGGTAGCGTACGGCATCATAAGAAATATTTGATGCCGTATTATAATAAATAAAATACCCGTGATTTCAAAAGGCTTTGTCCTTTGGCGGGTCAAGGGCGGCGCCCTTGCTGTTTCGGGGTAGCGCCCCAATTTTAATGTTTTACGAAAGAAGGATTTTCATGGCGTATTATTTTGAAGAGCCCTCACACACTTTTGGCGAATATCTTCTGGTGCCGGGGTATTCAAGTACAGATTGTATACCGGCTAATGTTTCACTTAAGACTCCCTTGGTAAAGTTTAGACGCGGCGAAGAACCGGCTCTTTCCATGAATATCCCGATGACAAGCGCCATCATGCAGGCGGTGTCGAACGATACCATGGCGATAGCGCTCGCAAAAGAAGGCGGCGTGGCTTTTGTTTACGGTTCGCAGTCGGCGGCTGACGAAGCGGCTATGGTGAGGAGAGTAAAAAATTATAAGTCCGGCTTTGTAAGCAGCGATTCAAATATTCGTCCTACCACAAAATTGAAAGAGATATTGGAGCTTTTGGAAAAGACGGGACATTCCACAATGGCTGTAACGGACGACGGCACGGCTACGGGAAAACTTTTGGGAATAGTGACAAGTCGCGATTACAGAGTGACCAGGATGACGGGCGAAGAAGAAGCCTCGACGTTTATGACGCCATTTGAAAAACTTGTTCACGCGGACGCGGAATCCACTACTCTATCAATGGCGAACGATATGATTTGGGAGCATAAGCTGAATATGTTGCCGCTTGTCGACAAAAACCAAAGACTTCGCTACATGGTTTTCCGTAAGGATTATACGGATAATAAAGAGAACGAGTTGGAACTTATCGACAAGCATAAACGCTATATCGTTGGCGCGGGGATAAATACAAGAGATTACGAAGAAAGAGTACCTGCTCTGATAGCAGCGGGAGCGGACGCGCTCTGTATCGATTCGTCCGAAGGTTTTTCCGAATGGCAGAAAATAACACTAAAATATATCCATGAAAATTTTGGCGAAGATGTAAAAGTCGGCGCAGGCAATGTGGTTGACGCGGAAGGTTTTCGTTTCTTAGCGGACGCGGGGGCGGATTTTATCAAGGTCGGCATAGGCGGCGGCTCTATTTGCATAACTCGCGAGACCAAGGGAATCGGCAGAGGTCAAGCCACGGCTTTAATAGACGTTTGCAACGCCAGGGATGAATACTACAGAGAAACCGGCGTATATATTCCCGTTTGCTCTGACGGCGGCATTGTGCACGACTACCATATGACGCTGGCACTCGCCATGGGCGCAGATTTCCTTATGCTCGGCAGATATTTTTCACGTTTTGACGAAAGCCCGTCGGCTAAGGTTCGCATTAACGGCACATATTACAAAGAATACTGGGGCGAAGGCTCTAACCGCGCCCGTAACTGGCAGCGTTACGATTTAGGCGGCGCAAAGAAACTTTCCTTTGAAGAAGGCGTTGATTCATACGTTCCATACGCAGGGGCATTAAAAGACAATGTGAATATCACGTTGTCAAAAATACGCTCCACAATGTGCAACTGTGGCGCGCTTAACCTCAAGGATTTTAGA
This sequence comes from Selenomonadaceae bacterium, assembly GCA_017529085.1. Taxonomy (GTDB): domain Bacteria; phylum Bacillota; class Negativicutes; order Selenomonadales; family Selenomonadaceae; genus RGIG9201. The sequence continues at coordinate 3,149 of JAFXOC010000129.1, forward strand.
GACAATGCAAAACTCACATTGGTCTCCGCCACCAGCATTGTGGAAGGCGGATCTCACGACGTGATTTTGCGCGACAGGTTCTCAACGAGCTCTATTGAGTAATGGCGAAAAACTAGCGGGAGGGATTGTTGTGCCACAAATCATCCCAATCGGGGATTTAAGAAATACTAATGAGCTGTCTGACAGATGCCACGCAAAACAAGAACCGATTTTTGTCACAAAGAATGGTTATGGCGATTTGGTGGTAATGGGCATAGAAGTATACGATAAGATATGCCATGAGCAATTTTTGATTGAGGATTAAAAGTTTCTTGCAAATAGTATTTTCTTGTGGTATTATAGCAAAAGTGAATAGAAATTGTTTAAAGAGTGGGCAGAGGCTCACTCTTTCATTTTGTAGTAAAGAGGTGCGCGTATGGCGGCAAGGGATATCGAATCCAGCATTGAAGCTGCGGCGGAAAAAATTTTAGGCGATTTAAATCTTGAGCTTGTCGATGTGGAATACGTGAAAGAACGTGATTGGTACCTTAGAATCTATATCGATAAAGAGGGCGGAATTGACCACGAGGACTGCAAAACCGTAAGCGAACAAATCGAAAAAATATTGGATGACAAAGATTTAATAAAAAATCCATACATTTTGGAAGTTTCATCACCCGGAATTGACAGACAGTTGAAAAAATCTAAAGATTTTATGCGGGAAATGGGCAAAACAATCGATGTTTCCCTGTACGCGCCTATTGACGGAATCAAGGAGATGACGGGAAAACTTTCGTATTACGATGAAAAAGAAGTCGGTATTGACGAAAAAAGGATACCGCTTGAAAAAATAGCAAGCGTAAGGCTGCATATAGAGTTTTAGGAGGATTTTGATGAAGAAGAAAGCAAATAAAGAGCCAAGTTTTTTGGAGGCTCTCACAGGTTTGGGGGAGGAACGCGGAATAGCGCCCGATATTCTCTTTGACGCGATTGAGATGGCGCTTATTTCTGCATATAAAAAGAATTTCAACTCCGCGCCAAACGTCAGGGTGCTGCTTGACAGAAAAACCGGCGCGTATCATGTGTACGCTATAAAAACCGTGGTGGAAGAAGTTGAAAATCCCATCATGGAAATATCGATTGACGCGGCTAGGGTTATAAACGCCGATTACGATTTGGACGATATAGTAGAAATTGAAGTGACTCCGGCAAATTTTGGGCGAATAGCGGCGCAGACGGCTAAACAGGTTGTAATGCAAAGGGTTCGAGAGGCGGAGCGAGAAAATGTCTTTGAAGCGTACACAAATCGAGAAGGAGATATAGTAACGGGACTTATTCAGCGAATTGAAGGCAGAAACGTCTTTATGGAAATAGGCAATACCGAAGCGATACTGGCGCAGAGCGAGCAGATAGCGGGCGAAGAGTATACAAGCGGAAAGCGGATGAAAGTCTACATAATAGAGGTAAAGCGCGCAAATAAAGGACCTCAGATAGCGGTTTCAAGGACTCATCCGGGACTCTTAAAAAAACTTTTCGAACTTGAAGTACCCGAAATCGAAGAAGGCATAGTCGAAATAAAATCCGTAGCGAGAGAACCGGGAATGCGTTCAAAGATCGCCGTTTACTCGGAACAAGAGGAAGTAGACGCCGTAGGCTCCTGCGTAGGGCAAAAAGGCGTAAGAGTTCAGGCTATTGTAGATGAGCTTGGAACGGAAAAAATAGATATAGTGAAGTGGAATAAGGATTCAGCCACATACATAGCAAACGCGCTAAGCCCCGCTAAGGTGGTTTCGGTCGCGGTAAACGAAGAAGAAAAGGTTTCAAGAGTCGTGGTACCGGATTATCAACTCTCGCTTGCAATCGGTAAAGAAGGTCAAAACGCCAGACTTGCCGCAAAGCTTACGGGATGGAAGATAGACATAAAGTGCGAATCCGAAGCTGAAAACGAAGTGCTTGACGAGGGCATGGACGAATATATAGTGACAAGCGAAGATTCCTTTACCGCTGAGAGCGAGTGATGTTTTGAACAGAGAAAAACTTTTAAACATACTTAGCATGGCGGCAAGAGCCGGACGTATTGCAAGCGGGGTTACGCTTGTAGCGGAAGCGATAAAAAAAAGAGATGCGAAGCTTATTCTCATGGCTTCCGATACCAAAGAGGAAACAAAAAAAGATATTTATGTTTTGAGCCAAAAATATTCCCTTGAGGTTTGCGAGGTTTTAGATAAAGAAACCTTAGGCGGTATTATAGGGAAGGCTGAAAGAGCTGTTGTTGCCATACTTGACACGGGTTTTTCCAAAGCGATCAAGAGGGCAATTTAATTTGGAGGTGGATCTATGTCGAGGGTTTACGAACTTGCAAAAAAATTTAACATAGATAGCAAAAAAGCGCTTGATATTTTAAAAAAGCGTGGGTTTAAGGTGTCCAACAATTTTTCAAGCGTGGGGGATGCGGAATACGAAGCGTTAAAAGAAGCTCTCCGCAAGGCTAAAGCAAAGCCTGAGGCAAATAACGAAGCGGTAAAATCCGATAAATCAAAAGAGACCCCAAAACAAGAGACTCAAAAGAAGACGGCGGAAGAATTCGTCAAAGCTGAAAAGAAAAATTCACAAGAGAAAAGCGCGAAAACCGATAGTGTTGAGAAAGTCGAGAAATCTGATAAGACGGATAAAAGCGAAAAAGGTGAGAGACGCGAGAAACACGATAGAAACGACAAAAGCGACAGAGGAGATAGAAGCGACAGAAACAACAGGAGAGATAAGGAAGACAGGGGAGATAGAGGAGACAGAGGAAACAGGGGAGACAAAAGCGATCGAAACGACAGGAGCGAGAAAGGCGACAAGAGTGACAGAAATAATGCGTTCGCCTCAAAATCTAAAGATAATTTTGCATCCGGCAAACGCGATAAATTCAGCGATCGCGCGGATAGGAACGATCGAGGCGACAGAAGTGATCGAGGGGATCGCGTAAGTAAGAGCGACGGCGGCGACAGAGACGGCAGAAAGAAAGACAGTGGCAGGGAAGCCAGGGATAATTCTTCGCGCAATAACAATCGTCCCGAGCGCAATAAAAACAACAGGGACAAGAGACGCGGCGACGATCGCATGAACGAACGCGGCGAAGAGAGACAACGTTTTGGCGGTCGCAAAGACAAACGCAACAAGAAAAACGCGCAACAACCGCAAAAAGTTGAAATTGCGCGTCCCAAACACATAAAAATCAGCGATCCGATAGTTGTTAAAGACCTTGCCAGCAAAATGAGCTGCACCGCAACCGAAGTCGTTAAGAAACTCTTGCTTATGGGAGTTATGGCAAACATTAATCAGAACATAGATTTCACAACAGCGGCGCTTGTTGCAGATTCATTTGGCGTTACTGCGGAAGAATTGCCGCCGGAAGTTGATCCTACCGAAATTCCCGAAATTGAAGACGATCCTAAGACACTAAAACTTCGTCCGCCTGTCGTTACGGTTATGGGACACGTGGACCACGGCAAAACCTCACTCTTGGACGTTATTCGCAAAACTTCCGTTTCGGCGCATGAGGCCGGCGGTATTACTCAACATATCGGCGCATATCAGGTTATGTCCAAGGATAAGAAGATAGTTTTCCTTGATACTCCGGGTCACGAAGCTTTTACAGCAATGAGAGCCAGAGGAGCGCAGGTCACGGATATTGCCATTTTGGTTGTGGCTGCTGATGATGGCGTTATGCCTCAGACTATAGAAGCTATTCATCACGCCAAAAGCGCAAACGTGCCTATTATTGTTGCCATAAATAAAATAGATAAGCCGGGCGCAAATCCCGACAGAGTTAAGCAAGAGCTGATGGAAAAAGGTCTTGTTCCCGAAGAATACGGCGGAGACACGATTATGGTTCCCGTTTCGGCAAAACAGAAAATCGGTATCTCAGAGCTTTTGGAGATGGTTCTGCTTGTCGCCGAAGTGCAAGAATTAAAAGCCAACCCCAACCGCGAAGCCAGAGGCGTTATCATTGAAGCGGAGCTTGACAAGGGCAAGGGTCCCGTGGCTACGGTGCTGGTTCAAAACGGTACCCTTCGTATTGGCGATTCTATTATTGCCGGCACGGTTTACGGCAAAGTCCGCGCTATGGTAAACGATAGAGGCGACAATGTAAGGAAGGCTGGACCTTCGGTTCCCGTTGAGGTTTTAGGTTTCAACGACGTGCCCGCTGCCGGCGATTTGCTTGCGGTGCTTGACGAAAAACAAGCTCGTTCCATTGCGGAGGCTCGTCAGGAGCGTCAACGCACGAAACTTATGAAATCCAAAAAGGTTTCTTTGGATAATCTCTTCCAGCAGATTCAAGAGGGCAGCATAAAGGATTTGAACATCGTCATTAAGGCGGACGTTCAAGGTTCCGTTGAGGCTCTTACGGGCTCTTTGCTTTCTCTGAACAAAAACGATGAAGTCAGGGTAAGCATAGTTCATTCCGGCGTAGGCGCGGTAAGCGAGTCCGACGTTATGTTGGCTTCCGCTTCAAACGCATTAATTATCGCTTTTAACGTGCGTCCGGACGCTAACGCCAGACGCAAGGCGGATACTGAGAACATCGACATTCGCACTTATCAGGTGATTTACGACGCGCTAAACGACGTGAAAGACGCTATGAGCGGTATGCTTGCGCCTAAATACAAGGAAGTTGTTCAGGGTCACGTCGAGATTCGTCAGGTTATGAAGTTCTCCAAAGCTCTGGTTGCCGGTTCTTACGTCTTGGACGGCAAAATATATAACGACTCAAAAATTAGAATTCTCCGCGACAATATCGTGATTTTCGACGGTGAAATTGATTCACTGCGTCGCTTTAAGGACGAAGTTAAGGAAGTTGCGGCGGGTTACGAATGCGGCATATCCATTATCGACTTTAGAGATTTTAAAGAGGGAGATATTATAGAGCCTTATAAAATGGAGGAAGTCGAAGTTTCAATCCAAGACGCAAACAGAGAAGCAACGAAACGTAGAGAAGAAGCAGCCGCGGATAATGATACAGCAGCCAAAGGAGAGGGAGAATGAGCGAACTTCGTGTGGCTAAGGCAAGCGAACTCATAAAGCAGGAAATGAGCCAAATGCTTCTCTATGAGGTGAAAGACCCCAGAATAGGCTTTGTCACCATTACGGACGTGACGATGACGAGAGATTTGAGAGAAGCTACGGTTTATGTCAGCATTATGGGCAAGGATAAGGAGATTG
>JAFXOC010000130.1 GCA_017529085.1 Selenomonadaceae bacterium
TATAAATGTAAACATAAAAGCAAAACCCCGCCGAAGTCTGCAACTTTGGCGGGGTTTTTCATGATAATTGAGAAACGACAATCACGTCAAAATACCGTTCGTTCGACATATTATCTCGCTTTTTATGGCGTATTCATGCCACGCATAGTAATACTCTCTTTTTCCCAACTTTAAATCCGAAACTTGTTTAGACTCCGTTAATGACTGCAAATATATATTGCACCGATATTTTATCTTCCACGGTTTAAAAGCGTCGGCAAAATGAATTATCAATGGAGTATACCATGGCTGCGTTTCAATACAATCAAAATACCACATACAAAAGTTAAACGGCATAAAGAAGACATTTTGTATATGAGGATAACCGAAATATTTTATCCCTCCCAAAAAAAGCGCAGATAAAAAGCCCTGATCCCCAAAATAAACATGATCGTGGATTTTTACGGTTATATTATTCTTTAATCGTTTTAATTCGTCGGAAAGTTTTACGCAATATTCTTCGCTTAATCCCGACCGTCGTATTTGATCAAGGTTTATCACATATGAGCCCGAATTAAAAAGTCCTCTAGTAATACCGTCGCATAGAGACGGATCATACAAATCGTTTCTATCGTATAACATAAGTTCCTCGTTTACCACTTTATACCTTCCGGGAGTAATAAGTATGAAATCACCGGAAATGTCCGCAAAATAATAATCTCTCAAATCCCCTATAACACATACATCGCCGGCATCAAGATATAAAACCCTGTCAATGGTTTCGGGTAAAAATCGGTGCGCAAAAACAGAATAATACGCGGTAGCCGGCCAAGGTCCTCCGCAGTCCGCTATATACCTGAATATTTCCGTATCTCCAACATCAATATCGCTAAAGCGTACATTACTGAAATTACGAGAAAATTTATGTAATATCTCTATGTTTTTTAATTTTTCATCCCTATTTTCCTTTGTATCGTATAACAAAAAATAATTTATCGTAACATCATTGGGAAGATTATCTACTATTGACATGATTTGCGTCATGATAAACGGCATAAGCTTTTCGTCAGATGAAGTCATAACATTTATAACTTGTTTATCTTTTGGCTTATCCACTATAATTTCCACCTTTCAAAATACAGAAATTTAGGCAATAAAAAAACCACACGAAAAAACTGCCGAAGCAATTTTCTTCATGTGGTTTAAATATAACAATATATAATTTATGTACCAGAAATTAAATGAAAGTCCTACCCCCCCCCGATAATAATTATCATTTGCATTATATTCACTCCTTTATTTTTACCACGCTCACAATAACGCTATCTCGCGATAAGTCGATGTTACGTCAGCCACTATCTTATTTTTACTATGTTGTACCCTCTTAAACTTCCTTAGCTGTTCTTTCGTAAGCTTAGGCTAATCTTCATCGTAAACAATATCTTCATCATTTATATCATCTAAAGCGTCAAGTCTTTGTATTTGTTCCTCCGTCAATCCAATTCCTTCATAAATATAAACTCGCCCCATAATATATCTCCCTTTCCACTTTGTTTGCCTTTCTCGCCGAAATAAGCCTTATAGTGTCTCCTCATTCGGTATATACTACAAATATTTTAACATTTGCAACAAATAATCTCCGCTCATTTTGTCTTTTTCGCTTCTTTCCAATAAACGACGACTAAAACTATTAAAACCGTTAGCCTTATAAAACTCTACTAACTTGCCTTTATTCTCGCATTCCAGACAAACAATTTTTCCTCCTATAATCTTTAGAGCGTTATCAACTGTAGCGCACGCAATATTTAAAAGTTCCGCACCGGAAATAGACGAATCATACCCATTATTAAAATTTTTTCCAAGCTGCCCGATAAGCGGAGCAGAAAACATTCGACAACCGATTTCACTATCATAAGGCATGAATTTATCTATTCTTTTTTTTAGAGTGTTACTGACCGCTCTTAATTCTGTTTCGTTCGCTTGAAAATACTTATGTGTCAGAGAAAAATAACCCACTAATACAAGTTCGTTTTCTTTTCGCGCAAATACGAGATAGGTTGAGGCAAGTCGTTTCTTGGCAAAATCCATCGCATTATTGTGTAAAAAATCGTCTACTTCGGGGTTTATCTCACACGAAAAATCGCCCAACATCCTTAAAACGTTATCCTCGCCAATCTCATTTGCCAAGTCTAGAAGATGAACCGTTAAATAATCTTTCACTAATCGTCCCACCTATAATCAGACATGGCTTTTTGTATCTCGTTTCCCTCTAACATTGAATAACTAGGCTTTCTAAAGCCGTTGTTTTCCTCGCACCATTTTTTTGACAATTCGTAAGCGTTCGCTAAATGTTCAAGTTCCTCGTTTTTTATTATATGGACAGGTTTCAACATACCAACGGTAGCCATGACAATCAACACCTCCAACCGTTCATTTTTACCTATTTTACCAAACACAAACCCTTATTGCAATAAATATTTACTACAAATTTCAGCCTAACCGCAAAAACCCCCGCCGAAGTTTTGCCTTCGACGGGGGGGTTCCTCTTAATCCAGTTCACATTTTATTTTTTGTATAATGCCGCTCCTTACCTCAAACTTCATCTTCTTTTTACCGTCCGTGCTGTAATATACATAGTCCACGCCTTCATAGTCACGTTCCACTTTATCCGCTTGTCCGTAGTGATCGGTTAATACCGTTTCTCTCATGCCGACGGCAACGCCCGATGGAGTCGCGTGACCTTTTTCCAGCGTCTTTATTTCTTCTATAGTCTTACTGTTTTTCTTCCGAACTTCTACAACTACGCCGTTGGCAAAATAAAACTCGTCCCCGCGCCTAACCGACGCTCCAAACTTTTGCTTCGCCGTCGCAATACTATCTCCCGGCTTCACGCCTTCAATAGCAATCTCCTCCGGCGCTACCGACGCCAAACACAGCGACGAGAACACCACAACAAGCCCTAACGTCATTCCCATCCACGAATTTCTTTTCATATTAACACTTCCTTTGTATTTTAAAACCTTTCTTTTCTTTTTCTCTTTTTTTGTAAAAAAAGAGAAAAAGAAAAGAA
>JAFXOC010000131.1 GCA_017529085.1 Selenomonadaceae bacterium
ATAGGAAAGCCCGTTATATGATTTGGCGTTCTTAGGCTCAACTTCGAGCGCCTTCTTAAAACAAGCGATTGCGCCTTCCATATCCCTTTTGTTGTAGCTTTCGTATCCCTTTTCGTTCCATACCGCCGCGCCGAACGCCGCGTCGTTTAGCTTAATCTCCTCCGCGATTTGCTTGCGCTCCTTCTCGCTTGCCCGTTTATATTTGTTCTTTAGCGAAGCAAGCTCGGCGTTTAACCTTGCACTTTCCCGCTCAATCTCGATAGCGCTCCTTACGTTCTCGTAAAGCGCGTCCCTGTCTCCCGCCGCCTGCTCCAAAAGCTCCTCTGCGCTGTTTATGTACGCCTTTATACGGCAACGGTACAACACGCCGTCCGTCAGTTTTTCCTCGGCGACGTTTTCGCTTTCAATGCGGATTACCGCCATTGACAATACGTTGAGTTCGTCCTTTGTAAGTTTGCCGTTCTTGCTTTCGGATACGGCTTTAACGTGGATAAGCGCCTGTTCGCTTGCGGCTCGTCTGGCGTTCGACCTTGCCCTGTCCTTCGCTATGTACGGATTTTCCGGCGAACCGTTTTCAAGTTGATATTCGCCTTCGACTTCAATAAGGGTTTCTTTGCGCCTTGTCACGGGGATAAGCAGGGGACGCGCGCGTATCTCATCAAGGGTGAGCTTTTGATTTGAAGCGTGGGAAATCGATTCGATAAAGATGCCTTCCCCCGGCGCGGCGAAGCACGGGGCGCAGAGCATAATCAGGAAACAAAGGACGATTGCCGAAAATTTTAACCCGTTCATCGCCCAGTCTCCTAATAATTTTGTAGTTTCCGGTAAAGCTCCGCCGCATCCGCATCATTGGGGTTTATCCTAAGCGCCGCTTCAAGATCGGCTTTTGCCATGGGATAATTTTTTAGCGCGCCGTAAGCTATGGCGCGGTTGTAATAAGCGTCGGCGTAGTTTGCCCTGAAATTTACCGCCAGCGTGTAATCGGCGACGGCTTCGGCGAATTTGTTTTGACTGTAATAGATAACCCCTCTGTTGTTGTAGGCTTCGGCAAAACGAGGATTTAACTTTATGGCGGCGTCGTAAGAAGCGAGCGCTTCGTTGATATTCCCCGCGTAATAGTGCGTGAGACCCTCCTTAGCCTTTAGAGCCTCATTAAATTCCTCGCTGTTTTTTCGAACCTTCTCCTTTAAAAGAGCCTTGTCACTCGCTTTGTCGTAACCTTTCCTGTACTCTTCCATTTGACGGTTAAGCGCGTCGTATTTTGCCTGCAGTTCCTTGTAATTTTTCGTCATCGCGCTTAAATTTTGCTTATTCGTCATTATGGATTTAAGGGCGGCTTCGTCTACGTCGTCCACTATGGCTGTAATGGTCACGTTAAATTGCAAGAGATGCCCGTCCACAACCTTAACGTCGGATTTTTCGTCTTGTATTTTGAGGAGCCTTGAAGCGACCATTTGCACTTCGTCCTCGGTCAGCTCCAAATTCACTGTTTTGGAATAGCTTTCAAGATAAACCCCCGCTTTCATAGCGGCTGCGCGTTTTGCGTCCTCCCTCGCCCTCTCCGTGGCGGCGGCGGTAGTCTCGCCCAACCTCGAATCCATAACGTAACGACCCGTAGCTTCTATCAAGCGTTCGGCGGCGTATGCGTTTATGGATAACAAAAGCGTGAGAACAAAGGCGAATACGGTAAAAACACGGCGCATAATATCACCTCACCAAGCAAATGGCGCAGCTACTCAAAAAGTTCCCCTTTTGATTAGCCGCCAAAATCCTATCCGCATCCTCGTTCGATACGATAATGTCGCAACCGCCGCTGACGGAAACCGCCTTCACCGTCAAAGGCTTATCGCCGACCCTCGACGCGTCCGCTTCTTTTGAATACTTCACAAGCCCTTTTTCCAAGGTCTTACTGTAGCCGATATTCTTATAAGCGTAGATTTCCCTGCCGTCCGCCGCTTTTATGGCGGGCGTTATCGCCTCTTTTAACGAAAGATTTTTGCAATCCACCACAAGCCCCGTATATCCTGCGGGTATTTCTATGTTGGTGAGCCTGGGTTTGGGAAATTCCACGAGGGAATCGGACGGCGGCAATACGGCTGCCGCAATGGAATTTGCGGAACCCGATACGGGAAGCCTCACCTTTGCGTGAAAGGAGCCGTCGGCGGCTCTTGTTATGGACACGACCTTGGCGCCGCGAATAGCCGCCTCCACCTTAGTGTTGATTTTTTCGTCGAGATCCCGCATATTTTTTACGGTTGAGTCCGCCGAAACATACAACACGTCAACCTGTTCCGCAAGGTACCTATAGGCGTCCATCACGGCAATTCGCCGCGCCTGGTTGACGGACACCCCTTGCTCGGGATAAGTCACGCCCTCGACTTCAATATCGTTCGGCATGGCGAAGCAATTTGCGGAAATACCAATGGCAAGCGTCAGCGCCGACAAAAACTTTTTCATACAGACCTCCACTTTATCATCTCACCATCATAACGGCGCATTTGTCGAGCATCTTGCTTTTTTCGTTGGCGAGAAGTATGCGGTCAGCGTCCTCCGGGGAAACCACCGCATTGACCTTGTTTACTCCGCCCGCGCCGGTTTTGAGGGACACAGCTTTGACCACAAGAGGTTTAGCGCCCACTCGCTTGTTCGATGAGGCGGAAGCCACATCGTTCGCGTAACCCACCATGCCTTCCCTGATGGCAAAGTCGGGGTCGATGTTCTTTATGCCGTAAACGGCTCTGCCGTTGGAATCGAATATAACAGGCGAGAAAGTAGGCTCAAGCCCCATGCCGCCCGCATCCACCACAACGCCGGTATACTCCGCCGTTTGGACTTTTTTAACTTCAACGGGAGTAATTTTAGCCTCCTTGGGTTTGACAACAAGAGGCGGTTCCCTTTTTACGCTCTTCATAACGATGGGAAGAGCCGCAGAGGCGACGCTGCCCTTTTCGCCGAATAGGGGGACGCTCATTACGACGTAGTAGCTGCCGTCGGAATTTGCTCCCTCGTCGATGACTTCTGCGCCTTGCAATACGCCGCCGATTTGACGCTTAACCGTATCACTCTGCACCATTAAATTTTCCATCAGCGTTTCGGAATCAATCTGCACGCCTTTTATCAGACCCAACAAGATCCGCTGGGCTTCAATTAAGTCGGCAGTCCTCGCCATAGCGGCGACGCCGTTTTTGGAAAGTCCCACGCCTTTTGCGGTAATGCTTGACTTACTGCCCTTCGTCCAATCAATCCCCTGTTGAACTTCCGACTTCGCTTCAACTTTAGCCATATCGGGGCACCACGCAGGCGCGCTGCCGCCAAATGCGACAGCCGTTCCCAAAACCGCCGCAGCCAAAATTTTCGTTGCCGCTAAATTTTTCATTTGAAATACCTCCTAAAAATTAACCAGCCACAACCTTATTCCTACCCGTATTCTTAGCCGTATACAATCTCCCGTCCGCTTGCTTTATCGCATCCATTATATTCGACTCAACAGCCGCGCACCCGAAACTCATGGTATACTTGATTGCTTTGTCCTCGAACCTGCAGGGGGACGCTTCGATTTTGCCCCTTATTCTTTCGGCGACTTCAACCGCCTCCTCTATCACCATATCTTCAAGCATTACGATAAATTCTTCCCCGCCCCAACGATACACCGAATCCATACTGCGTACCGCGGATTGCA
>JAFXOC010000001.1 GCA_017529085.1 Selenomonadaceae bacterium
AAGCCTCGTTCACCTTCTGCGAAACCTGTATCGCCGTTTGACCCACATAGCCGGCAACCAATTTGGAGCGGTCAACCTCCACAAGCTGCCCTTTGGAAAGTATGCCGAGCGCTTTGTAAATCTCCGCTATAATCCTCGCCACGGTGGTTTTCCCCGTGCCGGGATTTCCCGAAAAGACTAGGTGGAGCGAGGTTTTAATCTCCCCCGCGCCCTTTTGTTTGCGGAGCTTATTCATTTTCAAGAGGTTTACAAGTTTTGCAACCTCTTTTTTGACCGAAGCCAAGCCTATCATAGAGTTTAACTTGTTTAAAAGTTCGTCGGCGTTATGTTCCGTATTGTTTGCATCGTTCCCGTCATTTTTAACATTGTCTTCGATTTTCGCCCCGCCGTAATCCTCATAATTATCGTAATCCTCCAAATCATAATTTGTTTCGTTATGAGAATTATTTGTCATATCGTCTATAAGGTACACGCCGCGTCTTGACAGCAAATTGAAAACTCTGCCCACGTCGTCTTCGCTATAATTTCTTCCCATAAAAGCGGCTGCAACTTCGCTGTACGTCAATACACCGCCGTTTTCCCGCGCCTTATTCAAAAGTTCCTGTTCAACGCTCGGTTTTATATCGCTCACGCTCGCTCCGATTTTCTCCAAAAGCGCAGGCAGACCGTCTTTATACCCGCTGTTTACGAAATTTATCTTCCAAAACTTTTTCTTATATATCTCAAAAAGAATTATGACGTTTTCCCAAAAAAATTCCTCGCACGAAACCTTTAATTCAAGTTTAGACACTCCATCCTGAATAAAATCCAAACAGAATGTATTCAGTTTCTTAATTTCGCCCAATTTATCCGCGCTCAAACAAAAGGAAAGTTTACGAGCGTCTTTGGGCATAGCTATCAAATCAACGCCAAAAGTCGCCGTTTTATTTTTATCCTTATAAACCGACTCCTCATAAGTTACCGCGCCGTCAAAAGCCACCGTATTCCCGTTATGCGCCACATAATCCGCTCTCTGTAACTTTCCCTCGTCATTCAAACAAAAACAAACAGGCGCGCAATCCGCAGTCCCAAGCAAAGTCATTCTAACGCTAAATTTGCGATTCGTATCCACAAAAGCAGCCAAATTCTCCCTCTGCCCTTTTTGCACCTACTATCGCCTCTTTCTTTTGTTGGGGCTCCGCCCCACACCCCGGCAGGTCGCCGCCCTGCACCCGCCAAAGGAGCTTCGCCCCTCTGGACTCCAGAATATCTGGTTTTGAGTAGAAACTTCATGTTGAGCCTAAACCCCTTATTAAAGTTTTTTCTTTTTCTCTTTCTTTGCTTCTTTCTTTCTCTTTTTCTTTTTTACAAAAAAGAAAAAGAGAAAGAAAGAAGGACCTCCCCTATACCGCCAAATCCTCAACCTTAATAAGAAGCAAATCCTCTTTAGTGACATTTTGAGAATTAGCCAAGCGGTCGCCTTGGTTGGCTATGGTTTTCTCAAAGAAGTTTCTTACGGTTCTGCCGTTGGCGAAATCTGCGGGAGGAGTTTTATATTTTGCGTCGAAAAATTTGCGGACGCGCTCGATTGCGCCTTTTTCTAACGCGTAGTTTTGCGCAGCCGCCATAGATTTAAAGATAGCTGTCATCTCCGCGGGCGAATAATCGTCAAAGCGTATGAATGTGTTGAAACGAGAACGCAACCCCGGATTTGCGGAGAGAAATTCTTCCATTAGATTAGGATAACCCGCGACTATTACAACTAAATCCCGACGATGGTCTTCCATCTCTTTTAATAGAGTATCCACAGCCTCAAAGCCGAAGTCTTCGTGGGATTTTCCCGCAGTAAGAGAATAGGCTTCGTCTATGAACAGCACACCGCCCAAAGCGTGTTCCACGAGGTCGGAAACTTTTTTCGCCGTCTGCCCCACATATTCCGCAACAAGTTTTGACCTGTCGGCTTCCACCAGATGACCCTGTGAAAGCGCGCCCAGAGCCTTGTATATTTTCGCCAAAAGTCTTGCGACGGTGGTTTTGCCCGTGCCGGGGTTCCCTGAAAACACCAGATGATTTGATGCGGATAGCTCGGGTAATCCCTGCTCTCGTCGCATCTTGTTGACTTTTATTGTATTTATCAGCCGCGTCGTTTCTTCCTTAACCCTTGAAAGCCCTATGAGAGAGTTTAACTCTTTTAACAGGTCGTCCAAATTTTCTCCCTGCTCATTTTTATTTTCGGTTAGCTGTAAATCTTCTTCCTTTATGAGAAAGATTTCGGCTTCGTCCGCGGCGAGGTTGGGATTTTTCGCCAGCCTGTTGGCTTGGCGCGAAACCACCGTTTCAAAAAACGTACGCGCCGTCCTGCCGTTGGCGAATCCCTTCGCCTTGCGGTTCGCTATGTTTGTAAACTCCAAACGAAGGGCATCCTCTGTTCCATTCGCCAAAGTATAATGATTTTCCTTCACCATACTCTTGAAAATTTCCGTCAACTCGTCCGCCGTGTAGTCGTCAAAATGTATAACCTTACCGAATCTCGAGCGTAACCCTGGGTTGGAGCTCAAAAACTTATCCATTAAATCGGGATACCCTGCGGCTATCACCACGAAATCGTCGCGGCGGTCTTCCATCGATTTTAAAATTGTGTCTACCGCCTCTTGCCCGAAATCTCCCTGCGCCTGTCCAACTGTCAGGGAATAGGCTTCGTCTATGAATAATACTCCGCCCGCAGCTTCCTTTATTTTATCGGAAGTTTTTATTGCCGTTTGCCCGATATAGCCCGCTACAAGTTGGGAACGGTCGACCTCAACCAACTGTCCCTTTGACAAAATCCCGAGAGCCTTGTATACTTCCGCGATAATCCTCGCAACCGTGGTTTTCCCCGTGCCGGGGTTTCCTGAAAACACCAGATGATAAGAGGGTTTTACCACGTTCGCGCCCTTACCCTTCCTGATTTTGTTCAGTTTCGCCAAGTTTACGAGAGTCGCGACTTCTTCCTTTATGGCGGAAAGCCCTATCATATTGTTGAGCTTCTCAAGCCAGAAATTAACGTCGTCCTCGTCGTAGTCAGATTCCGCATCGTCTTCTGCGGGAAAGGCGTATTCGCTGTTTAACTTTTTCAAGAGTTCCGCCGCATATTTATGCCCGTAATCGGCGGATTTTTCCAGCCAATGTTTGGCTTTGCCGAGATTTTTCTCCCCCGCCGTACCTTCGTAATAAAAACTTCCGACCTTATACTGACTGAAAGCGTTCTTAAACTTAGCCGATTTTTTGTACCATCTGAAGGCTTCTTCGTAGTTTTTATCCACGCCTTCGCCCCGCTCATATAAGAGCCCGAGCCAAGACTGCGCCAGAACGTCGTGTTCTTCCGCCGCCATTTTAAAACACTCGTAAGCTATGCTGTAATC
>JAFXOC010000017.1 GCA_017529085.1 Selenomonadaceae bacterium
AAAAGCTTCTTGACGAAAATCGTTTGCAATACGCCGAAACGGATATTCATCAGATGAGATACATATCCCAAGGCGAGGGGCGCAAAATACTTGAGGATATTATAAAGAGATTTCAAGCCGCTAAGGTCGTAATAACGGACAGGCTTCACGGCATGATTTTGTCCGTTATAAGTCAAACGCCTTGCATAGCTTTTGACAACAGCACCAAAAAAATTTCCGGCGTATACGCTTGGTTGAAGGATTGTCCCAATGTCTTATTAAGCGACGAGGCGCATTTGGACGATTTAACCGAACAAATAGCGAAGGTCTCTGCCGTTCCATGCGATTTCAAGCCTTTAGATACGGAATTTCAAAAGATGGCGGAGGAAATAAGAAAGATTATCGGGTGATTTAATAATGAAAAGATTTGCAATATGGGGTACGGGATTTGCGGCTAAGAAAGCCTATAGATTATTAAAAGCGGAAGGTTTTGACGTAGCCTTTTTTGCGGATAGGGATATAAACAGACAAGGGCAAACCTTGTTCAATCTGCCGATAAAATCCCCGGAAGCGTTGTTGACGGCAGCGGATAACGGCGAAATAAACGCTGTGGTCTTAGCTTTTCGCAATGTGTACTTCAAGGAAACCTCCGCCTTATTCAAAGATTATAACGATTTTGAACTCTATGTTATTCCGACTTATGTTCAGGTGTTTTTCGACAGGTATGAATCCATGGAAAAATGTCTGATAAAGGTTGAACACCAAAAACCCAGAATCAAGCAATTCGACGTCAACTTAGTCGACCATTGCAACATGAAATGCAGAGGTTGTCTCAGACTCAGCAATCTGGTCAAAGAACCTTTCTACGCCGATTTTAACCGTATGATTAAAGACTTTAAGCGTATGAAAGAACTCTTTTGGGGAGTCGAGCGTTTAAAGCTGATGGGCGGCGAACCTATGCTTAGCCCGGATTTATGCGACTATATAAAGGAAGCCCGTCGCATCTTCCCCGATGCGGATATTATGGTGACTACCAACGCTTTGCTTATCAACGAAGACTGCAAAGAACTTTTCAAGGCAATGCGGGAAAACTATGTCTTTTTCGATATTTCCCTTTACCCTCCCATGGAAAAACGTATCGCATACGTTGAAGACGTATTGCAAAGCGAAGGCGTATGGTATTTCATCAATCACAGCAAAGGGAATTTTTATAAGGTAATGTCCTCCAACCCCGATTACGACATGGACGAAGCTTATGATAAATGCACCGCAAAAAACTGTCATCATCTGAGGGACGGCAAGCTCTCCACCTGCTCCAGACCTCAATACGCCCACATTATGAACGAAAGATATGGCGTAGACATTCCTACTTGGGACGGCGTATGGGATATTTACAACCTAAACATGGACTTGTGGGAATTGGACGCTAAATTAAGCAAAGGCTTTGAAGCCTGCAAATACTGCGCTCCTCCCCATGAGTTTAAATGGGACAGAGCGGACGATAAGACGGCTGAAATGGGCGATTGGTTTGTGGATGTTGAAAGGAAATAACTGTGCGGTTGGTAAAAAAATTGACCTATAAAGAAGTTTATCGGTCAGTCGATTGAAAAGTTACTATGAATAGCAGAACTTAAACTTTTGATTGATTTTCCTCGAAAGGATATGCAAATAATGTTAAATGACGAAGTTAAAATGAATAATAATGAATTAAGTCAGGCGGGTACAATGTTTGAATATATAAAACGCCCCGCAATACTTTGGGGGGCGGGGAACAACTTACTTAAGCGCATAGATTTTTTGAAATCCCAGTTGAATATCATTGCAGTATGTGATACTGACTGCAAATTACACGGGAGAAAAATTCACGGATATTATGTTTCTCCTCCAGATCCACTTAAGTGGAATAAAGATTTTATTGTTATTATTACCCCTGAAAAAAAAGAGTATATTTTGGAAATTGCTAATGAATTGAATAAATATGGCGTACAGTATTATACGTTGGAAGATGCTCTGAAGATAATGAATTATATACAAGAAGAAAGTTTCGTCAAAGAGATAAGATTTGTAGATCAAGATCCATTTATTGAAGGCAAGTTAAAATATTACATTCCTATTCACGTACCCGCTAATGAATGCAATCTCCAATGTAGTTACTGCTATCTTGATCAGCGCGAAGTTAGGGAACACGGGTTACCCATAATTTATCATTCCCCTAAGTTTATTAGGCATCAGTTGTCAAAAGATAAAATCGGCGGAGTGGCATTACTCGATTTATGTGGTTCTGGAGAAACAATGCTCAGTGATAAATTTAACGACATTTGTTGTGAACTTATAAAAGAAGGGCATTTAATACATATTTGCACGAACGGAACAATCGGCAGTAAGATTAGCGAACTGATTGAAAGTGCCGGTGACTATGCGAGACACATCTTTTTTAAAATTTCTTTTCACTATGAACAATTAAAAGAAAGGAATCTTCTGTCAGAATTTGAGCATAATGTATCCATGATTGAAAATAGCCAAGCAAGCTTTTCGTTAGAAATTTTAGCCTATGATGAATTGATACCATTAATACCTGAAATCCAAACATATTCAATCGAACATTTTGGCGCATTGCCGCATATTTCAGTAGGAAGAGATGAAAGTCAAGGCTATAAGTTACTTTCCAAGTTATCTTTAAAAGAATACTTTGATGCATGGAAATGTTTTGATTCAAAATTATTTGAATTCAAAATATCTCATTATATGGTTAAAAGTAAAAACTGTAACGCCGGAAGTAGTTCTTTTGTTGTAACAAATCTTTTGGATGGTCATATTGTTAGATGTTT
>JAFXOC010000132.1 GCA_017529085.1 Selenomonadaceae bacterium
TAACAAAAGAAAGAAAAAAAAACTTTAGTAATTGGTTTGAGCGAAATTTTGAGAATTTGTGCCTAAAGTAAGACTTAAAGTTTATTAAAGTTTTTTCTTTTTCTTTTTTCTTTGTTACTTTCTTTTTTCTTTTTCTTTTTTACAAAAAAGAAAAAGAAAAAAGAAAGTAATATTTTGAAACAGGAGAAAGAAAATGAATTATATACCTTATGTAGTGGAGAGGACGAGTCGTGGGGAAAGATCTTACGACATATATTCTCGTCTTTTAAAGGATCGGATAATAATATTGGGTGGGTCTATCGACGACAACGTGGCGAATTCTATCGTGGCGCAGATGTTGTTTTTGGAGTCTGAGGATCCGGATAAAGATATTTATTTATACATAAATAGTCCCGGCGGCGTTGTTACGGCGGGGCTTGCGATTTACGACACCATGCAATATATAAAGCCGGATGTTTCGACGATTTGCATAGGACAAGCGGCGAGCATGGGATCTGTGTTGCTCTCTGCGGGGGCTAAGGGTAAAAGATACGCGCTTCCGCTTGCAAGAGTTATGATTCATCAGCCTTTGGGCGGGGCGCAAGGGCAATCGACCGACATTCAAATTCAGGCGAGAGAGATTTTGCGTATCAGAGAAACTTTGAATGAGATTTTATCTAAACATACGGGGCAAGCTCTTGAAAAAATAAACGTCGATACGGAACGCGATAATTTTATGACAGCGGAGGAAGCCCGTGTTTACGGACTTATTGATGAGGTTATTACGAGAAAGAAAGACAGCGAAAAAGATAAAAAATAAACTGTTTAATTTTTCTTTTTTCGTTTACAACAGGAAGCGAGAGGTCGTGAGGATATGCTGAAGTTTGGCGGTGGCAAAGAACAACCTCACTGCTCGTTTTGTAAAAAGACAGGCGATCAGGTTGCGCATCTTATCAAAGGACCGGGCGTTTTTATCTGCAACGAATGCGTCGCTCTTTGCAACGACGTTATACGAAGAGAAACAGAAATTGAACTTGAACGGGCAGGAACGTCTGATATACCAAAACCTCATGATATAAAACAAATATTGGACGAGTACGTTATTGGGCAAGAAGAGGCGAAAAAGACTCTATCCGTTGCGGTATATAATCACTATAAGCGCATAAACGCCAATCTTGACCAAAACTACGATGTAGAAATTGCAAAATCAAATATTTTAATGATAGGTCCCACCGGCAGCGGAAAAACTCTTTTAGCAAGAGTATTGGCGAAAATTTTAAACGTGCCTTTCGCGACGGCTGACGCAACCACGCTTACAGAAGCGGGTTATGTGGGCGAAGACGTTGAAAGTATTCTGTTAAAACTTATTCAAGCCGCCGATTACGATGTGGAACGAGCGGAACGCGGGATTATCTACATTGACGAAATTGATAAAATTTCGCGGCGTTCGGAAAATCCGTCCCTCACTCGCGACGTTTCGGGCGAAGGCGTGCAACAGGCGCTGTTAAAGATAGTGGAAGGCACGGCGGCTTTGGTAGCGCCAAGAGGCGGCAGAAAACACGCAAAGCAGGACATGATAAAGATTAACACGGAAAATATTCTCTTTATCTGCGGCGGCGCTTTTGAGGGACTTGAAAAGATAATAGAATCCAGGCTTGGTGGCAAACAATTGGGATTTGGCGCCGATGTAAAGTCAGCTTCCGAAAAAGACGTTGGGGAACTTTTTGCGAACTGTATGCCGGAAGATTTGGTAAAACACGGACTTATCCCTGAGTTTATCGGAAGACTTCCCATACTTGTATCATTAAACGCGCTTGACGAAAAAGCTTTAATAAGCATTTTGACCGAGCCCAAAAACGCTCTTGTAAAACAATATGTCGCGCTTTTAAGTATGGATGATGTTAAACTCACATTTGACGAAGACGCGCTTGCCTTTATAGCGGAAGAAGCGTTGCGGCAAAAAACCGGAGCCAGAGGGCTGCGCGGAATTTTAGAAAACATCATGCGCGACGTGATGTATGAAATCCCTTCCAATAAAGCCATAGTGGCTTGTCACATCACCAAAGACGCGGCGTTAAAAAAGTCGCCGCCGCTTTTAACCTTAAAAGACTTACATGAAAACGATTTATTCGACGACGAAGAGCTTTTTGCATAACTTAAAAAGACGCTCTCAAACGAGCGTCCTTTTTTATAAATGCGCTGTCTGACAGTCTAATTCAAAACCAATTATTAAAGTTTTTTCTTTTTCTTTTTTCTTTGTTACTTTCTTTTTTCTTTTTCTTTTTTACAAAAAAGAAAAAGAAAAAAGAAAGTAAGAAGCCCGTAAAGAAAGAAGGAGCGATATGGCAGAAATTCGCACATTGCCGCTTGTGCCGCTTCGTGGCATGATGGTTTTCCCAAACATGATGATAAACGTAGATATAGGAAGACCCAGAACCGCCGCTGCGGTTGAAGCGGCGATGATAAAGGAACGACAGATTTTTTTGGTGATGCAAAAAGATAATACCACGGAAGACCCGACCCGTCGCGATTTATATA
>JAFXOC010000133.1 GCA_017529085.1 Selenomonadaceae bacterium
CGGACGTATCTTTGAATGTAAGGCTATGAAACAACCCTGCGCCGAAGACGCGCCTTATAATTCCGTGGACGAATACAGATTCGCTTGGATCGCAAATAAAGAGATTATAGCATATTCCAACAGATTTAGAGCTTTCGCTTTTCACGATGAGAATTGTACGTTAAAAAAAAGAATAACCTGTTCGATTACAAAAGAAGCATTAAATGAGAATTTTAAATTTGACGTGGATTTGGATATGAATAATAGAGTGTTCGACGAGGGTATGTATTCTTTAGAACAGCTTCTTTCGCTTAAAACGTCAAATTATTCGAATAGAACGCGAATTTTTGTAGGGGAGAACATATATAAAACCGTAATGGAGGATGATTAATGTGGGGGCTGAAGTGAATATGAGTGATACAAACGATGTTATAGGAGGAACAAATATCTTACAGTCCGGTATTCCGGAGCATAAATTTGCAACGCAATACTATGTGGAGATTTTAAGCGAGTGCGATTTGAAATGTCCTCTTTGCCCATTTAGTGAGCGGGAAAAATATACGCGAAAAAAGGCTGTTATGGATTTTGAACTTTTTCAGCAGATAATAGATAAGATTGTCGAAGAAAATCCTTCCGCGACAATTGGGCTTTATCATAATTGCGAACCTACGCTGCATCCCGAGTTGCCAAAATTTATAGCCTATGTCAAAAGTAAAGGATTGTTTTGCTCTATAAGTTCCAATTTTAATCATGTGAAAAATATAAAAGAGATATTGTTAGCTGAAATAGATGAAATTATAATATCCGTTTCGGGATTTTATCAAGAAACATACGGAAAATCTCATGTAGGCGGAAATGTCGAAGTTGTAAAAGATAATATGCGACTTCTCAGACGGTTGATGGATGAAACCGAAAAAAAACCACGGGTACAACTTTCCTATCATGTGTATGTCGATAATTTCGGTGAAGAATTTGATTTGATGCAGGACCTTTGCAAGAAATTAAAATTTGAATTTGTTCCGACGTGGGCGAGAATCATATGTGCGGAAATGGGGCATCAATATTTTAGAGAAAGAGAAATTACAAGATACAACGGCGAAACCGACAAATGGTTCGATGAACTGTCAAATTTAGGTTATGCTTTTTATAATCAAGTAAAACGTATGGTGTATTTGCCGGAAGACATTATGCAAAATGAGTGGAAAAATGTGCGAATGCAGGAATGTATAGTAAACCACAGAATGTGCAATATAACTTGCGAGGGATATTTGGAACTTTGCAACTGTGGGTTTGACAATAGATTAAATTTGAGGAGCTTCCTTGAAGTAGGTTCTACAGCTGTTATTGACGCAAAGAAAAGTTCTTTGTTTTGTAAGGAATGCTTGACAAATAATTATTGCGTTTACGTTCACTATCCCTCTAAAGGAAATTTCCGTCCGGTTTATAAGCGCTTGCGAGCGGCTAATTGGGATGATGAGTATATGCGTTTTCTATTGGGTTATGAAGTCGATGAAATCGTAGATATGGCTAAAAAATACGGGAAAGTATATGTTTACGGTGCGGGTACATTAGGTCAAACGGCTGCAAAGTTGCTTTCGGATAAGGGCGTAAATGTTGTCGGATTTATAGTGTCGGACGATAAATCGGGTAATCAGTCGGTTGACGTGTTGCCATTGAGCGTTGTTAGCGAAGATACAAGTTCATTAATCGTTGTAGCGGTAAAGAGAAAGTTTCGCGGAGAAATTTGGGAAAATATACGAAACGTAAAAACAGCGGTGATAAGTATCGCTGAATATTGCTGCGGAGGGATGAGAATTTGGGAGCCGTAAAATTTTCCGTTTTATTGCCTACTCGCGACAGAGAAGAATTGTTAAAGTATGCTGTTCAAAGCGTTGCGAATCAAACGTATGCCGATTGGGAACTTATTGTTTCCGACAACGGAAGTTCCGAAGAAGAAATATCATGGCTTGTTGACTGTAGCGATGTAAGAATAAGATATTTTAAGCAAACTCATGTTTTGAGCGTGACGGAAAATTGGAATTTTGCACAAGAGAAGGCGCAAGGCGATTATTTTTTTATGATAGGCGACGACGACGCTCTGTTGCCGGAAACTCTTGAGACTGTTGCGAAAACAATAGAACAAAACGGTGATATCGAAACTTTGATATATCCATGTTATGTATGGCAACAAAAAAACGTCAGTCCGTCTTACCCCGAGGGTTATTTGTTTCGTATGCAAAGCGTTCCTACGGCGCGGGAAGGAATTGTAGAAAAATCCATTCGAAGAAAATGGTTAGAGGATATTTTGTCCTTTAATGAATCATACGGGTACAATATGCAATATTATTGTTATAGTCGAAATTTCGTAAAGAAGCTTCGACGATACGGCAACGTTTACGAACCGCCTTACCCGGATTTTTATTTTTCTGTTATGATGCTATATATCGCTGACAGAGCATATTTTATAAATCGCCCTCTTTGTATTGTGGGCGTAACGAACAAAAGTTATGGTTGGTATTTTTTGAACGATCGCGAAGACATAGGCATGGAATTTCATAAAGAGTCAGGTTACAAAGATAAAGTTTCTAAAAGCATTAGAAGGTTGTTGGTCAGCGTAGACGAAATGGATACAGCGGCGTTTGTGAGCTTTAATTTAGCGGTTGAACGGTTGGGATTGCCGAGTTTAAACGCTACAGCTTACTACAAGACTGTAATTAAGCGTAAAATTCATGTTTGTTCTCTTATAAGACTGTGTCGTTCCATGAAAAACGAAATGTTTCCAAACGTTTCGATAAAGCAGCGAATGGAACTTATTGATTGGTTTATGCGTTATGCGAAACATCAAGCGGCGGAAGACGAAATATATTATTTAACAAATGTTTATTCACAACATTTCGATCTTGATTATGAAAACATTTTGGAAGTGATAAATAATGATCCGCAGCTTATCGCTCAAAAAATACTTTCATCACCGAAAAAACAAGAAAATATTCTCGTTAACGCTTTGCAATACCCTAAATTACATCGATTGTACGAATGGTTGCAGCGTATTGATACGGAGTCGTTGTATAGGGTTCTGAAAGGACGAAAAGTTTTAATAAGAGGCGCCTATAGTCGAGGGAAAATTATAAAGAACTTTCTCTTAAATTTGGGAGTAGCGGTTGAAGGATATATTGACAAGGCTCAAACGAAAAATTTCTATGATGGTTTGCCACTATACGCTCCCGATATTATAAATGGAAATTCTTCAAAATATTACGCGATATGTCCGTTAGAGTCGGTTTACGATTCGATATTGGATGAATTTACCGAAGCGGGATACGAGTATATGAAAGATTTTGCTTATGTGAATTACAATCCAAAAATAAAGGCGCAAAATTACATAGATATTTTTGGTAATAAAATTTATTGTTCAAAAAAATGTGATGAACTTTATGTTGAATTTTTAGGTAGAGAAGATGTTTTGAAGGTGGACTCCGATTCCATAAAAGGCAATGTTGTAATGCAGGGTAACGGGGCTTATCTGCGATTAAAAGAATGTTGCTCGCAACCGGGTAGCGTAAACGCATACTGCAGGGGGTGCGCCGAACTAGGTATAGAATCATACGACTCATATTTAACGGTGGTTGATAAGCCAAATGAAATTTTTAGTTTTACTGTGTGACGTAAGGAGATGTTTTTCATATGCAAATAACATCCGAATATATGAAACGGGTAAGTGAATTGGGATTCGAGTTTTTTACTCTAAACAATCCGCCTTGTTATAATGATCCTCAATATGCCGAAGCTAGAAACGCATTTAATGACCTTGTTGGTGACGAAAAGTTAATAGAAAGAATCATAAAATTTTATAAGCGTACCATAGGTGCGTATAATCGCGATAAATCCGATATGTGGAGCGGTTTTTTTGACGAAAAAAAGAAAATGGTTAATGATGCCTTAATGGAAGGTGACGCGCATAAATTAAAAAATATATTGCGAAACCCGGCGGAGAATAATTTATTTTTGGGATTTGACAGCACTTCGCTTTGGGAAATGCAATATATAAAAGACGAAAATCAACGACGCATGTGGATCTTTTCATTATACGATAAGTTGATTTCTTTAGCAGTAATTATCGGTTGTATAAGATGTCCGAATCCTGAAAATCAAAATATTCAAGAGTATCCATACGACCCTGATGAACTTTTAGATAAAATTTCC
This sequence comes from Selenomonadaceae bacterium, assembly GCA_017529085.1. GTDB lineage: Bacteria > Bacillota > Negativicutes > Selenomonadales > Selenomonadaceae > RGIG9201. The sequence goes on from JAFXOC010000133.1 coordinate 4,183, forward strand.
GATTATATGCAGTTTGACATAAATTTTCCAAATCCTTATGCGATGGAGGCGGGAATACAAACAAAACGGGGACTTATGACACACAGAGCGGTTATGGCGCTTTATCAGGCGTACAAGGTAAAGCTGTTATTAAACGGCATTTCACAGAGGACTAGAGTCCTAGAAATCGGGGGGGGGTCTAGGTAGAACGGCTTTTTATTTGTGGTCTATGGGAGTCAGAAATTACACGATAATTGATATTCCTATGACGAGCGTAGCGCAAGCGTATTTTCTCGGGCGTACATTGGGAGAAAATAATATCGTATTGGTTGAAGATAACGCAAATATGCTGAAAGATGGAATATTTATTTGCCCACCATATGTGTTGCCTAGGTTAAATGACAATTACGACCTTGTTTTAAATGTTGATTCATTTACAGAGATGAATGAATCGTTTCAAAATATGTATCGCGATTTCATAAAAGATCATACGAATATATTTTTTTCGATTAATCACGAACAAAATAAAAATACTGTGGGTGAGATTTTCGCCAATGTCGCTACCAAGACCATAAGAAATATGTATCCGCAGAGACGCGGATATCTTGAGGAGACTTTCTTTTTCAAATAAGCGCATAAGATTATGTCGTCCGAATTTGTTTTATTTCTTAAAGGGCGGGTGAGCGCTTATTAAAGATTGTCGTTTTGTTGCAGGAGATACTTATGAAAGACACAATCATAGTAAATCATGCCGAAGTATTATTGGAAAACATCGGTATTGAATTGCGTAGAAAGGTTAAATTGGACGGTTCGGACGACGAGTTGCTTGAAAGTTTTATAAAAAATGTAGAGCCGAATGAATTGCATACAGCGTTGCATTTGGATTATATTTTTTCGGATTCGAATACGGATAACGAGCTTCTTCCGGTTGACAAAAAAATTGCGATTATAGCGCATATAAATTATCCGGATCTCATTGACAAATGTTTGAGCGAATACATTTTCAAAATTCCTTCTGGTATAGATGTATTTATAACCACCAAGGGCGAAAGTAACATAAAGGAAATATCCGAAAAA
>JAFXOC010000134.1 GCA_017529085.1 Selenomonadaceae bacterium
AACCATGAAACTACTATTTACGATGCGCAGGAAGATTTAGCCAAAGATACCGACGCTTTTGATATTAAGAAGTTTTTGACCAGGTATGATTACGAAGATTACAGCTTTTATGTGATGCCTGCGCCTAGACTTATCGAAGAAGCTTATAATATGAACGTGAAAGCCATAATGCACATTGTAAACGATATTCAGTATAATTTCGACTTTGTGGTGGTAGATACGACCTCGGCGTTCAGCGAACTCAATTTGGCGGTCATGGATACTTCGACTATCATTACGTTCTTGGGGATAGTGGATTTTATTCCCACTATAAAGAATATGAAGATAGGTTGTGACACGATAAGGAGTCTGGGGTACGAGTCCAACAAGATAAGGCTTGTGTTGAACCGTTCCAACTCAAAGACAAAGATAGATTTCGACGACGTTGAAGCGCTTTTGGGCGAGCCGTTTTATCACGTTCTGCCCAACGCTTTCGAACCCGCGAAAGAGTCTATCGAAAAAGGCGTGCCGCTTGTGTATTCTTCATCAAACGCGTTGGCAACGGAACTTAGAAAGCTTGTAATGAGGTATACGAATCATCAAGACGAGGGCGCGGAACAACATCGCGGCGGTTGGTTCAAGAAATTGTTTAACGGATAAGGGTTTGGGCGGAGCCCAACAAAGAGGGTGAGATTTTGGCTTATAAAGTGATGCTTATAGAGAATAACCGAGTGATGCTTGAGAGGTTATCGAGCGTAATTCGTGGGATAGACAACTATGAGTTGGAGGCCAGATTCCAGCAGTCGGGGGACGCGCTGGGGCAGGGCGCGATGTATAAGCCTGAACTCATATTGCTTGATATCGACTCGGGGCATAATCTGGCGTTGATACCCGAATTTGCTTCGGTTTATCCCAATGCGGCGATACTTTGCCTAAGCAGTAATTGGGATCCGCAGAACGCCGCTAAAATGGTGCAATTCGGCGCTAAAGGGTATCTTATAAAACCCTTTACGGCGAAAGAGTTTATGGAGGCTGTCGATACCTTCGGAAAAACGGGCATGGCGGCTTCAAGCGAGACGTTGGCGTTCTTTAGTCCTAAGGGAAAGAGCGGTAAAACTACGTTAATCGCCAATTTGGCGCTTAGTCTCGCCAGAAAAAGCGGCGAGGCTGTGGGGGTTATTGATGCGGATTTGCAGTTTGGCGATATGTCTGTTTTCTTTAATCTGTCGCCGCAGAGTACCATTGTTGAGGCAACCCGCGACATAAAATTTTTGTCGCCCATTACTCTTAATTCGTATTTTATGGAAGTTCCCGAAGTCGATAAGATGCGTATATTGTGCGGCACAAAGAAGCCCGATTATGCGGAGCTTGTGGATATAGAAAATTTTGAAGAATTGGTAAAAATGGCGCAGAGTCTGTTTCGGTATGTGCTGATAGACTTGCCGCCGGGAGTTAATCCGATTTCCATATCCGCGGCGGAACTTTACACTAAAACGTATATGGTTTCCATGATAAGCGGCGGTTATGAAATACTCCATGTGAAACGTGCGCTTGAAATATTTAAGGCTTGGCCGAATGTGGAAGAAAAATTGAGGCCGGTGTTCACGAGGGTTTCGCCTTGTGAGGAAACGCAAAAACGTTGGTTGTCGCAGGAAATAAAATTTCCCGTACACGCCATCATACCGAACGAGTATTTGATGGTGTCCGCCGCCGCGAACGATGGACGCATGGCGGTGGAGAATAAGTCGGGTTCGCAGTTTGCCGAAAATATCAATCGTATGGCGGACGATATCATTGTACGCCGTTCGGGAGGATCGTTATGATTATTGCTGTCCCGATAATATGCGGCATATTGGTTTTCTTTGCCTTCGTATTATTTTTGGAGTACGCAAGGCGTAACCGTTCTGCGATTGCAAAACGTATGCGCTATTATTCCGGCGCTGCGCCGCGTCCCGAAGACGCTATCGAACCGCAGAGCGATGAAAAATTGGCGCAAAAGGCAATGGCGTTTGTACGGGCTATCGCCAAGAAATTTGAAAATTTAAAACAAGCTCAGAGCTTAGATTTTAAAATGCAACAGGCGGGGTTGCCCCTCTTGGGTTCGGAGTTTGTGGTTGTGGCTATCTTAGGCGCAATATTCGCCGGAACGGTGACAATGCTGCTTACGATGAACATGGGGATGGCCGTAACGGTTGGATTTATAGCTTTAATAGGCGAATGGGCTTACGTTCAGTTTAGGATAAGTCACAGACGGGACAGATTCACAAATCAGTTGGGCGATTGCTTAACAATGGTAGCGAACGCCATGCGCGCAGGGTTTAGTTTCCTGCAGGCGATGGAACTTGTGTCAAGAGAAATGGAACCGCCAATCAGCGAGGAATTTGGCAGGGTAATGCGCGAAATGAACGTTGGCGCAAGAATGGAAAAAGCCTTGGAGGATATGGACGCAAGGGTGGCAAGCCCGGACTTTTCACTTATGGTGACGGCTGTTTTGATACAGCGTCAGGTAGGCGGAAGTTTGGCGCAGATTTTGGACACCATAAGCGACACTATAAACGAGCGCATAAGAATGAGGCGAGAAGTAAAAGCGTTGACGGCGCAAGGACGATTGTCCGGCGTTATATTGGCGTTGCTTCCCGTTGGTCTTGCTTTTTTGTTGGCTTCGGCGAATCCCACCTATCTCGATCCGCTCTTTGAAGAACCACTCGGCAGAATAGCTATTGCTGTCGCTGCGGTGTTGGAAATTATAGGATATTTTGTAATACAAAGGGTTGTAGATATAGACGTTTAATGTAATAACGGGGAGATTTGTATGAAATGGTTTTGCGAATTTCTCAAAAATCGTTTAAGCGAAAAGGGTCAAGGCATGGTGGAATACGCTTTGATTCTCGCTTTCGTGGTTGCTTTTGCGGTTGCGCTTTCGTCAAGCGGCATAACCGAAGTTTTGGGAGATTCGTTCAACAATACGGCAGGAGAAATAAACGAACAAGCGAATCAATAGATTGTATATTGCCCGTGAGGGTGAATATAAGTAATTATTATTTTAAGGGGGATGTTTCCAATGAAAGAAATTCTCAGCTACATTAATGCTCGTTATTTGGGCGAGAAAGGTCAGGGCATGGTTGAGTACGCGCTCATCCTTGCGTTTGTTGTCGGAATCGCGGTTGCACTTTCTTCCGACGGCGGCATCGGCGGTGCTCTTAACACCGCGTTCGGTAA
>JAFXOC010000135.1 GCA_017529085.1 Selenomonadaceae bacterium
AGAACAAAGGTGGCGTGTATTTTGAGGCTGGAATTGCAAGGGGACTTAACAGACCTGTGATTCTAACATGTAATGATGAGGACAAGAGTGAGATTCATTTTGACACCAAGCAAATAAATACGATTTTTTGGGAAGTTAACACAGATGAAGGCAAAGAAGAATTTGCAAAAAAATTGAAGCGGCGTATTCGCAGTACAATTGATCAAAATAGAAACGCTATGTAGCTATAAGAATGATGTTTGATAAATCATTATAGGAATGTTTGCGAATTATGAAAATTCTTATTTTAGCACCTCATCAAGACGATGAGATTATTTTATGTGGGTCTTTTATGAAGAGACTCGTTGATAAAGGACACGATATTTTCGTTGTATTTACGACTAACGGCAATTATGAGATTGCCGTTCATACCGTAAGACTTGAAGAAGCGTTAAAGGTTTTGAGTATGTACGGTTTGCCTGAAAATCATGTTATTTTCATGGGTTACGCCAACGAATACGACATAAACGAACCGCATATATATAACGCGCCGAAGGAGGCGGAACTTCATTCTCAATACGGTGTCGGCGAAACTTACGGCTTGCCTGAACACGCAGAATACTCTTTTCAAAAATACGGCGTTCATCATAGGTACACAAGAGGGAATTTTGTCGGTGATTTATACGAAATTATCGACGAAATTCGCCCTGATTTGATTTTCGCCACGGGAGAGGAAATTCACCCGGATCATTCGGCTAATTCTCTTTTTTTGGACGAGGTTTTGGGGAAATTATTAAACGAAGATAAAAACTATCGTCCGATTGTTTTAAAAAAGCCGGAGTACAGTACGGCGTGGTTTGGTCCCGAAGATTTTTCCGAAAAGGAAAATCCTCCCGCAATTTTCGATTATAAAAATCCTTATGTTTTTGTAAACGAACATCGTTCTTGGTTTTATGATCCGTATATAAGATGGAAGGATCGCATAAGTATTCCTGCGGACAAAGAAGCATCCGTCTTTGTGAAAAAGGCGTTGGAACTTTATGCGTCGCAAAACGCCGTAGCGCATTTCACTATGCTATTAAACAGCGACGTGGTGTTTTGGCTGAGAAGAACGGACAGTTTGACTTACGGAGCGGATATTGTATGCAGTTCCGGCAACGCTTGGTTTTTGCATGATTTTAAGAGAAACGATACGACCGATCTAAAACGAAAGAAAACGGAGGTTTGGAAGCAGGATGCGTCTATATGGCGACCCGATTCAAATGACGAACGCCCTTTTATTGAGATGGATTTTAAGGTGAAAAGGTCGGTTAAGGAAGTTGTGATATATCAAGAGTTTTGTCCAAGATGCGCAGTTACCGATTGTCGGTTGGAGGACGATTGCGGGAGAGAAATTTGGCGCGGCGCATTGGAGAAAAAACGAGCGACCGTGATTAGAAATATTAGGGTTGAAACTAAGTCTTTGACCGTAAAAATAGAAAAGTGTACGGACAGAAGCGTTTATCAACCGGGGATAACGGAAATAGAAGTGTTTTCGGACGATGCGTCGGTTGATTGGATAAAGGAAATATGCGAGTGAAAAAGTTGGGGGAAGGCAAATGAATCCGCTAAAGATGGCGTTGATAGGAATTGTTTCCGCGGTTGTGTTAATTGTAGGAATCGTTCTTGGCGGTTTGACGAACTTAATCGGCGGATTATGCGTTGTCTCGGCGTTAGCTATTGGGTTATCCGTAGGCGTTATAATTGAGTGGGTACATGAGGAGAAGAGAATGGACGGATGGGAAAATCAATGTCATAAGCTTGACGCATATTATCGGCTGTTTAATCAGTGGCTTTCGCTTAAGCAGGAAGGAAAGAATTTAGCCGAATACTTGCAGTTTAACGAATACAAAAGCGTGGCGATTTACGGCATGAGTACGCCCGGCGAGCGATTGATAGAAGAGCTTGAATATACGGATATTGAAATAAAATATGTGGTAGACAGAAATGCGGACAACATAGTTGCAAGACAGCCAAAGTATAAGCCGGACGATGAATTGCCTAAAGTTGATGTAATGATAGTGACGGCGATACTTGCTTTTCAAGATATACAAGAAGACATGGAAAAGAAAGTGGATTTCCCGATTATATCACTGGAGGATATGGTTTACGGATTAGCGTAGCGAAAGGACACAATATGCAAACGATAATCTACGGCGCGGGCGACTATGGGCGTCGACTGCTGCGCTTGTTTCAACGACTCGGCGTAACGCCCGATTGCTTTTGCCAAACAGAGGCGGCGGACGGCGAGACGGTCGAAGGAATCCCCGTTGTTTCTTTCGCGAAACTTTGCGAACGGCAGGATAAATTTAACATCTTTATCGCTATCAATAATAAAGTTGTCAGCCGCAACATAAAATTGCGATTGACAAGCGTATTTTTGGATAAAGCCGAAGTCTACGAAACAGCGAATTTGTTGGATAAACCTCAAAATTATGCGGGGGGGGTATACTGC
>JAFXOC010000018.1 GCA_017529085.1 Selenomonadaceae bacterium
GTCCGTATGTTGCAGCGGCAGATCCACATATTTTAAAATTTTCGGCTCATTCTTAAAGACTTCTATAAGCTCGTCCGTGAAATGTTTGGGATAAGAATACAAAACTCGTATCCATTCGATTTTATCGACTTTGACAAGTTCTTTTAAAAGCCGAGCCAAACTTGCCTCGCCGTATATATCTCGCCCATAATAAGTGGTATCTTGCGCTATAAGGTTTACCTCTCGAACGCCGTCGTTTGCAAGATTTTCCACTTCTTTCACAATATCTTCAATTTTGCGACTGCGATAACGTCCGCGAATAAGCGGTATGGCGCAAAAAGCGCAGGCGTGATTGCAACCTTCCGCGATTTTTACATAAGCCGTGTATTTCGGAGTTGTGCGGACTCTTGGCGAATTTGCGTCGTAAAGAATTTCATTATCGCCGATAATAACTACTCTGTCTCCTCTAAGCGCAGCCGAAATTCCCTCTTTTATGCGATGCCATGCGCCTGCGCCTACAATAGCGTCAACTTCCGGAAGTTCGCTTAAAAGTTCTTTGCCGTAACGCTCCGCAAGGCAACCCGCCAAAATGAGGGCGCGACATTTGCCGCTGTCCTTGTAATCCGCCATGCCTATAACCGTTGTAATAGATTCTTCCTTGGCGGATTCTATAAAAGCGCAGGTATTCACAATCAAAACATCCGCAAGGGCGGGGTCTGCCGTAAGCTCCCAACCGTCCTCAGATAAAAGTCCCAGCATCGTTTCGGTATCAACAAGATTTTTCGCGCAACCCAAGCTTATCATGCCGATTTTCACTTAATTACCTCCTAAACGTATGTATTTCACCCATCTATCCACGAAGTCGTGCCTTTGTTCTTTTGAAAAATTTAAAGGCGCGGTATAAAGGAAAAGTTCTTTGCCGCCGAAGCTTTTAAATGTCAACGTGGCGGGATTTGCGGGAATAAAATAAAACCCGCTGTTTTGCAGTATCTGATGCGCCTCGTCGGTCTGCAACCAATCGGCAAATTCCTGCGCCGTCGCCTCGTCAACCGTATCTTTGCCTTTCACTATACCCGTACCAACTAACATATACGCGGTGCCGTCTCTCGGGTAAATTATCTTTAAAGGATAGTCGTCGTTTAAATATCGAATAGCTTCGCTTTGCACCGCAATCGCTATATCGACTTCGCCCATACCGGCTTGACGGGCGGGGTTGTTTAAAAATTTCGCGTAGTTTATCACGTTCGGGTGAATTCCTCTCCAAATGCGATACGCCGCCGCATCTCCGTATTGAGCGATCATGGAGACCAATAAATTTTCCATCGCTTCCGCCGCCAAAAAATCCGTCATGCCTATGCGAATATTTGTGGTCGCCGCCAAATTCTGCCAAGACAGCGGCGCTTTTTTTTGAGTTTTTAAGTAATCCAAGTTCTCGCAAAAAACTATCGGATCGTACCAAACGCCCGTCCACAATCCGTCCTTATCCTTCAAATACTCCGGCACGGAGTCCCAAAGCGGCGTAATGGTCGGCGAATAACAAGCAGCCGATAAGCGCAACGTCTCCTTATCCGCAATAACAAGAGCGGCTTCCGTGTTATTTTCAAGTTCCTTAAAAATTTCTTCTTTTGTCAACGGAACAAAATGCACTCGAATTTTGCGAGTTCTGGCGTATTCATCCGAAAGTATCTCAACCACGGAAGGAGGAAGAGTAGTTAGCGCGGTAATCTCGCGCATTGGACGTTCGCTTTCCTTTGAAATTGAGATATAAGGAAAAAGCATGATTGCCATAACAACCAAGAGCACCGAAAACAAAACAGCAAAACGTCTCACAAAATCACCCCCGCGCGTTTATCATATCACAGTAACAATCAAAAAACTACTATTATTTCAACGAAAAAATTTAATTTTCCTGTTCACAAGTTACCATGCACAGGTTAAACTTTTAATCTTTTATAAACAGGTACGCGCCCAAGGCGACGTTGCCA
>JAFXOC010000136.1 GCA_017529085.1 Selenomonadaceae bacterium
CCCAAATCCTCAAAATTAACCACATAATCTCGTTTATCGTCTTTTTGAAGTCTGGCTAATCTTGCTTCAATTCTCTTTTTGTAGGCTTCCGCTTGTTTAACGGTAAATTGCGAACCCTCTTCTTTCTTTGCCTTTCTTATTCCCCACATAATTTTATCAATCTCTTTTTGAAATGCCGCTTCTTGACGCTCTTTTGACAGCGGTATTCTTTCAAACTGATTGAAACTCATAATCACAGCGTCCCAATCGCCGGTAGCTATTTTAGAACAAAATTCTGCCGTTTTTGCTTGGGTAAATTCTTCCGAATTTGCCACAAGAATATTGGCTGTAGGATATAACTGTAAAAATTCCGTTCCAAATTGCTCTGTGATATGTTTAGGAACAACAATCAAACTTTTTTTGGCAAGTCCAAGCCTTTTAGACTCCATAATACTTGCGACAATTTCAAAAGTTTTTCCTGCGCCTACACTATGAGCAAACAAAGCGTTAGTGCTACCGAAAAGAGTCCTTGCGATAGCGTCTTTTTGATGTTTTCTAAGTTTGATGTCGGGAGACATAGCGGGGAAAATAAGGTCATCACCGTTAAAAGAACGAGGAACGATATTGTTGAAATGACGATTGTAATATTTTACCAATCGTTCTTTCCTCTCGTCATCAGACCACAACCAATCTCTAAAAGCGAGTTTTATCTCTTCCGCTTTTTGCTGTACTTTTAAAGTCGCTTCCTGATCGACTACGGTTTTGGTTTCATTACCGACTTCTATCTTTTTGTTGACTTTAGGCGTTTTAAGATTTAACAAGCTCTCCATAATCTCAATGCCGTTGTAATCTTCCGTGCCATAGACATTGATAGCCTTGTTGCTGCTTGTTCTGCTTGCCCCGTCAATTTTCCACGACCCGTTGCCGATACCGCCGGAATACTCAATGGGAAATTGCTGTCCCAAAACTTCTTCCATAAAAGTCTCGTAATCTGTTATAGGAATCCAAGTAGCTCCAAGTTCCACATGAATATCTTCGGCTGACAAATCTTTGGGTACAACTTTTTTTAAAGCGTCAATGCCGATTAGCAGATTTTCTTTTTCAAGAGCATTGCTTTTAACGCTTGCTTCTGCAATTTCCAAACTTCTTCTTTGGATTTTATCCTCAATCTCTTTTTTGTAAGCTATAAATTTTTCCCCAATTTCCTTTTGAAATTCCTCGCGCATTGCGTAATTTCGTTGAAAGATATTGTTTAATTTTTCCATGCCTTCCGGACTTGCGTAACTTTCGGCGGTTTCATAAAGGAAATTAGTAAAGATACGCGCTTTATTTATATCTTTTTCAAGCCAAGCGCCATGCAGTATTTGTGAAAACGCTCTGACATAATCGCGCGAATCTTCATCGCTATGGTAGTTTACTCCCTGTATTATCGCTGAAAAGAAGTCATCCTCGTAATACTCCTTGCCCTTAAAAATATAAGGAATAAGGTTGGAACGGTTTACCTTATAAGTTAAATCCAATCCATGCTTCTCAATAAAATATTGACTTCCGTAGATTAATAATCTTTCCAATGTTCCCGGATTTTCTCTCGCTTCTTTTAAAACATCGTCAATTTTATAAGATTTTCTTTTGAGATGATCTTCCAATTTATAAGGTCTATAACTCTTGCTTTCATAAAATTTGTCCAACAACACATCCAAAGGTGTTTTGGCATCAGTAATGAACCTATCCGGAAGAGGGCGCATTTTGCTCATCACATCGTCAATCGCTTGTTGCTCGTGACGGGTGCTTAAATTATTAAGACGATTTTCTAATTTTTCCAACTTGGCTCTCACATCGCCGGATAAGTATTCATCCACGGTAACATAATAGCCTGTGTCGTAATCAAAGAAAATTTCTTTTCCGTAAAGATCGCCTAAAACTTCTTCGCGAGGTTTATTCGTCAACATCGACATATACGCTATGTCAATATGCCCTTTTTGTTGCATACTGATTGCAAGGGCATCTTTGGAAGTTTCTGCGCTCGTAGGCGGTTTATAAGCGTTTATGACCCTATCAAAGAAAATTGGAGCTTTTCCTTTAAACTCAAGTTTATTGTTTTCGTTATTCTTTTCAAAGACTTCAAGAGATAACAAAAGGCGATATGAATTATCCTCCGAAAAA
>JAFXOC010000137.1 GCA_017529085.1 Selenomonadaceae bacterium
AAGAGAAAGAGAAAAGAAAGAAGGAAGCCGATGTTTACACAACACTACACTGAAAAGAAGCAGGAGGCGGTAGAGCCTCGGCGGGGAGGTTTTGGAATTTGTCGAGGAGGGAGAAGGCGGCGGAGAGAACTTCGGTTGGAGATATATTCTTCATGCAGGAGAAATTTTCCTCTTTATTTTTGCAGGAATGGTCGCCGCAAGGGTGACAGGGGGATTTGGCGCGGATGAGGATGGCTTTGTCTGTGTAAGGATAGAATCCGGGGACGGGGGACGCGCCGAACATTGTGACAATGGGAACGTTCATTGCGACGCCTATGTGCATGGGACCCGAGTCGGTGGTGATAAAGAGGGAGGCTTTTTTGAGGAACGCGGCGACTTCGCCTAGGGAGAGTTTGCCGGTGAGAACTTTTAGGGAAGTTTCGCGGATAGAATTGGGCGTTTTCATAAGGGAGATAACTTCGTTCACAAAGTCAACGTCCATGTCGCCGCCGAGGAAAGTTACGATGTAGCCTTTTTCAATGAGGGAGTCGGCGACGACGGCGAAATGGGAGAAGAGCCAGCGTTTGGTTTCCCAGCTTGCGCCGACGTTAAGGGCGACGATGGGTTTTGCAGGGTCAAATTCTGCTTTATAAAGGGAATTTATTTTATCGACGGCTTTTTTTGGAGGCTTCATAAAGAGACCTGTGTCTTTGAGATTTTCGAGGTTAAGGCATTTTTTTAGAATATCGAAGTATGAAGTTACCTGATGCACCCAACCCGGCTTATATTTGTGAGGACCAAAAAGCCCGAAGGGACCCCTGCCGATATGATGCGCAACGGCTTCGTTGTTGATGCTTTTGGTGAAGAACAGGGAAAACCCGGGTTTAGCGTATCCGACGATTTGTTTTGCGCCTGAAAAGGCGGCTATGGCTGAAGCCCGTTCGTTGCGATGACAGTTTATCACAAGATCGAATTTTGCCTTTCTAAGTTGCAAAATTAACTTTAAAAAGTGTTTTGGCGTGTTATACAATCCTTTTTTGTCGATAGCGACTAGCTTGTCGATATTGTGATTTTCGGACACAAGGTCTCGAAGTTTCTTGTCCACCAAGAGATAAATGGTAGCGTCCTTGTACGCCTCGCGTACCGCCGGAAGAATAGGGGTCATCAGCATAAGATCCCCTAAGTGCATAAGGTTCACAATAAGTATTTTCATATTCGTCTCCGTTGGGCTCCGCCACAGATATTATTTGCAATGATGATTCATCCCTGCCGTTTTGGTTCTCCCACCGCCGCTTCGCGGCGACTCCCTCTAAGAGGGAGTCTTTTTAATGCCCCCCTCCTAGAGGGGGGGAGAATCCGGGGGTAGGGAGATACTTTCCAAACGTGGTCAATGGGCAGCGCCCCAACTTATTTGCTCACTAACCACCACGATATAGTTTTCAGCTTAAAACTCTCGTAAGCCGCCTCGCCGCTTGAGGTTTCCTCATAAAGTTCCTCAACTTCGTCCCCGTCGTAGTAGTATTTGTCCATCAGGGCAAAGTTCGTGCGTTCAAATAGCGACGGAACGATTGAATAGTATTCGGTATTTGCGGGGGAGATAAGTTCGATAAGCGTCGGCGCAACGGATGCGTGCATTGGAATGGCAGTTTTCGGCAAAAGAGTCGGATTTACTCCGTAGCCGTAAAATAACAGCGGCACCGCCACTTTTTCCGCATCCGTCGGCTTTACGCTCATCAACATTCTAATCGAATGATCCCCCGTTACCACGAACAAACTTTTCGGATATTTAGCGTAAGTCTGCTTTATAAAGTTATAAATCTGTTTGTCCATGTAGTTGTAATACGAAAGTTCCGTCGCGAGATTTTTTGCGTCTTTCACATTGGGGAAAGACGCGAGTTTCGCCTCGATTTCCGCCGGGTTGATACCATCTTTTGAAAGGTCCATATTGAAAGGCGGATGGTTGGAAGTTGTCATTATAAGGTGAATAGCGGGTTCGGAGGTTTCAAGGTTTTTGTATATGGCGTTAAAAAGCTGCTCGTCCGTTGTTCCCCAAGTGTTTTGCTTTTTTCCGCCAAACTCCGGGTAGCCGTAAGCCGCGTCAAAACCCTGCGCTTTCGCCAAATCCCCCATACTGTCCCAGCTTAACGTGCCGCCGTACCAGAACTTCGTCTTATATCCCAATTTTTTAAACTGCGGCGCTATCGCCGTAACATAGGGCTTCTCAAAACTCTTTGGCTGATAGTTTACTCGGACGTTCATATCCAAAATTCCCGTCATAAAACCCGTAAGAGCGACGGCCGTGTATTCGCCGTTGGGCATGGCGAGTGGATAAAACAGCGCGTTGTCTTCTTTAGAAAGTTCCTTTATATATTTTCCCGCGCCTATAGACGCATATTCCTCAAAAAGCGGCCAAGCGGCGAAGGTTTCGCCCACTATGATAAATATATGTTCGGGTTTCTCAATCTTTGCGCCTTTAGAATAGCGTGTCAAATAAGGCGTTAAGTCGTCTGCCGTCTCTACATTTGCGCCGTTTACAAATTCGTTTATCGAAGCCGGATATACGCCTATAATCTCGCCGTCCTTCATGCGTACTTCCATGCTCCACGCTCTGTATAACGCCTGTCCGTCGTCTAAAATGCACTCGTTTAAAAATTTATCCTTTAAATTGCAGGCGTTCTCCCAATTTACTCCTTTAGCGTACGAAAATGCGCCGCCAAATCTGGCGAACATCCCAAACATAAAGGTAAACGCCGCGAGAGCAACCGCAACTGTTATTTTCTTATTTATACTTAGCTCACTTACTTTATTTTGTAACTTTAATTCACAATTCGATAACTTTAAAAATTTTTTCATAAATTTAAACAGTCCGTAAGTCAGCGCTAAATCCAAAAGCAAAAACCAATGGAGTCCGTATTCGTCAAACAACATCGTCACAACAGACACCACATCGTCGTTTAATCCCATGAAAACCTGTCTGTCATACGTCGCCCCGAAAACCTTATAGTATGGAAATCTCCCTATAAACAACAAAGTGAACATAAAAATGAACACTGCGCCGAATTTTTCCCGCAGTGTTCCCACAACTTTTGGTATTTTCTTTTTAAAGCCTATTAATAAAGTCGAAGGCAAAGTTTGAAACGCAAAGCCAAAAAGGGCGACAAGTCCCGCCGTCTTTAACGACAAGGCACCGCCTATTGCAAAAGCGGCAAAACCTTCTTCGTTAAAGGCGTTATCCTCCGCGAAACTCTCCATCCCCAACATAAAAATAAGTCTGTAAACGCTAAGCAGCAGCCAAAAAAAGGCAAAAAGGCGCAAATCTTTCATTGCGTTTTCCAAATACGTCACAAGCGCCATAAAATCACCTTTATCACCGTATCCGCCTCAATTGCCCCTAAGCAATCTTCACCCTTAGGGCAACGCCTCTTCCAACAACCTTTGCAATCCCTGCCCACTTCAACGGCGAACGTCTCCTGTAAAAAAGGACCGTTCCTCTCCTTGTTCGTAGGCCCCATCAGCATAACAACGGGAACTCCCATCCCCGCCGCCATGTGCGTCAGCCCCGTATCGCCGCCCACCGCAATCTTTACATCCTTTAACAAATGCGCCGCCTCAAGCAAACTCGTCTTACCGACCAAATCCACTATCGGAACCCGTCTGTTTTCCGCGAACTTAAAAATCTCGTCCCGCGTCGCCTCATCCACTTCGCCTGCGCCAAAAATCACCGGCAAAACACCTTTCTCCCAAAGCGCCTCGGCAACCTTGCCCCATTTTTCGCCGCTCCACCTCTTATTTGGCCAATTCCCGCCTACTATCAGGGCTGCTATTTGTTGGGGCTCTGCCCCAAACCCCGCAAGGGGCGCTGCCCCTTGACCCCGCCAAAGGGCATTGACCTCGCTCCCGGTTGTTGGTGTGGGTGGTTGTTCTTTGTTTGTGGTTTCGACTTTGGTTAGAGCATGATTGAAAGTTTGTGTGGCTTTTTCTTGTTCCTCTTCTGGTATCTTTAGGGTAAAACCTTTTGCTTCGCCTTTTGCGCCCATCGCCCTTGCAACGTCCAAATA
>JAFXOC010000138.1 GCA_017529085.1 Selenomonadaceae bacterium
ATTAAAAGGCAGATTGTAAAGCTCACCTCCATAATTTGCCACCGGCGAATAAACGAAATGATTAAACCGAGCAAATCTATTTACATACGCCCAAACATCCTCATTATCGGTATGAAAAATATGAGGCCCGTACTGATGAACCTGTATTCCCTCAATTTCCTTTGAATAAACATTTCCCGCGATATGGCTGCGACGCTCCACCACAAGCGCTCTTTTGCCTTTATCTGTCATCTGTCGCGCAAAGACCGCGCCATAAAGTCCGGCACCCACTATCAAATAATCGTACATATTTAAACTCCCTATTCAATACTCCCTGTTTTCATGCCAATTCCAAGCGTGTTTCACAATAGTATCTATATCCGCGTACCTAGGCTTCCATCCCAATACCTCCATAGCTTTTTTTGGACTTCCCACCAATTTTGCCGGATCCCCCGCTCTTCTACTTGCCATCACAACCTTAAAATCTCTTTCGGTCACTCGTTTTACCGACTCTACAACCTCTAACACCGAAGTTCCTTTGGAATTACCCAGATTGAAGAAGTCGCTGTTGCCGCCGTTATTCAAATAAGAAAGCGCCAACAGATGAGCCTCCGCCAAATCCGTTACATGAATATAATCCCTGATACAACTGCCGTCCGGCGTATCGTAATCATTTCCGAACACCTTAATATCGGGACGCTGCCCACCTGCCGCATCCAAAACCAAAGGAATAATATGAGTTTCCGGATTGTGACTTTCCCCAATCTCACCGTCGGGATCCGCGCCTGCCGCATTGAAATAACGAAGCGCAACATATTCCAAACCGTACGCTCTACGATAATCCTTAAAAATCCTCTCCACCATCAATTTAGTAGCTCCATAAGGATTAAGCGGATGCTGCGGCATATCCTCAGTTATGGGCGTACGCTCCGGCTCGCCGTATGTGGCGCAAGTAGATGAAAAGACGATTTTCTTGCAACCGTGTTTTATCATAACATTAAGCAAGTTTAACGTATTAACAACATTGTTATAATAATATTTTTCCGGATTTTCCACAGATTCCCCGACATAAGCGTAAGCGGCAAAATGAAAAACCGCCTCTATATCGTTAAACTCAAACACACTTTCTATATCGGCTATATTTGCCAAATCACCTTGAACAAATTTCCCCCATTTCACGGCTTCTTTATGACCATAGACAAGGTTATCAAAAACGATCGTATTATATCCTTGTTTAGCCAAAGCTTTGTTGGTATGGGATCCTATGTACCCTGCGCCGCCTAAAACAAGTATCGCCATCAAAACTCCTCCAAATTCAAATGTACAAAATCCTCCCTGCGTGATAAATCTTCAAATCTCTCCGATGATACATAAAATAAAGTGTAGCAAGACTCTCGCTCATATACGCCGTATAGCGATCCGCCCTATCTTTTCCAATTGGACTCGATCTCTCCTCAACAGCGTCAAGTATAGGAAAAAGCCAAGAGCAATAATCAGCGAAAACTTTTTTCTTCGCTATCGTAATATTGTAATTATAGAAATACGGCTGAGAAAAAATCTCGTCAAACGCAGCGTCGTATTCGGGATACAGTTCCCGCACAACCTTTCGCATTACCGTCCAATCTTCTTCTTTCACATACCAAGTATGATGAACGGAAGCGTTCGGATAATGTATCATGGGAAAAGGCAGAACAACATCCACATCATTAGCTTTAATACGCCGCAAATCATCGTCGCTTATATCCAAAAATCTGCGATAATGATAAACGCCCACATACTCATCATTCGTATTCAGTCGATTTTTCCAGATCCAGTAATAAGCGGTCATTTCACATCGATTGGGATTTTTAAACGAAATATTCTCGCCGGTATCATCGTAAAAATCGGCTTTATTTGATATATCAAAACCCGCTTGTTTTGCAACGCTGCAACCCAAAAGCAATTTTTTCATATAATTCAACATATCGGGCGAATTGATAAGCGGTTTATCCTTATAAAAGCAGGCTGTATAAACGGTAATATCAGGCAAGTTCACTTTATCGGCAGGCAATTTATGAACGGAATGGAAAATATTCTCCGCCTCATAGTAACGTTCCATAATGTCCGCTTCTTTTTTCGAATCCACAGGTATTATGTTTTTAAACCCCGCTTCATCTAATATCTTGCATATCTCAGCGTGAACGTTTTCCAATGCGGCGATATATACTTCCACATTGTATTTTTCCTCTTGGGATAAACTCTGCGACACCTCGCTGAAAGTTTTAACCTTTATTCCGCATATTTCCGCAGGATTACCCGCCGCATCGGTGACGAGAAATCCTTTTATAACCTTATCCCTCGCCGACCGCGACACAGCTTTATAAAACCCGACGGCGGTAGCCCTTGCGCCGTAAATATATATGTTATTCAAATTATCGCCTGCCTTTTTAAAAATAAAATAAGCCCCGCATTGACCTAACCTTGACACTACAAACGCAGAAAGCTATAATTATATTAAGAAACGCTAATAAAAAAAGAGGTGATGCCCATGGCTGAAAAAGACTTAACGGAAAAGCAACTTTTCGAACTTGAAGATGTGTTTGCCGACATAGTGAATACCCTCCTTTTAGACGGGGAACCTCTAATTTTGCCTGAAGAATTAAAACCGGCGAAAAAGGATTCGATTTATAAAGATGAAGAATTAAAAAATCGAATGCAGGAAAGAGACGTTGCAAAACTTTGGACACAAGGTAATGTCCGCTTGGCATTTTTCGGCTTGGAAGACCAAACTTCCGTAGATTACGTCATGCCGCTCAGAATAGTAAGCTATGATGCCACAGTATATAAAACGATGCTCACAGAACTTGAGAAAAAAGACGGCAAAGAAAAGTTCCCGTTATACCCGGCTATTACCATGGTGCTTCATTTTGACTATGAACATCATTGGACGGGTCCGCGTTCGTTAAAGGAATGCTTTAAAAAAATTCCGCCAAAACTTAAGCCATATGTCAGCGATTACAAGATAAATGTCTTTGAAATTGCTTGGCTTTCCGACGACACAATAGCGAAATTCAAAAGCGATTTCCGCTTTGTCGCGGATTATTACGCTCAAATGCGTAAAACAGGCAAATGGCAACCAATGCCGGGTAAAGTTAAGCATATTAAAGAGTTGTTCGATTTGTTTAGCGTTGTCACCAAAGACACTCGCTTTATTCAGATGTATCATACGAAAGGAGTCATGAAGGATATGTCATGCGTAGCTTTGGATTATTTGATGGAAGAACTCAAGCCTAAAGTCGAAAAGGAACTCAAGCCTAAAGTCGAAAAGGAACTCAAGCCTAAAATGGAAAAGGAACTCAAGCCTAAATGGGAGGCTCAAGGCGCGGATAGAGCAACATTAAATTCTATCCGCAGTTTGATGAAATCGGTAAAATGGACAGCCGAACAAGCCATGGACGCGTTGTTTATACCGCCAAAAGATCGTAAGCGTTATTTGGATAGGATTTGAAACAATGTTATATCTGTTCCTCCCTGCTGCTTACTCGACTCCCTCCTCATTGAGGAGGGACTTTTTTATTACCCTCTACGATTTTACGCCGTACTTATACACTCGCTCGTGTAATTCATGACGAATTCGCTCCTTAGTAAAATTGGCTTTGCAAAATTCAAAGGCGTTGTTTACTATTTTGTCGTATAATTCGGGATTACCATCAAGAAGCTCAATTTTTTCAATAAGATCGGATAAATCTTCCTTAACCGGCACATAATGAACCATCGGCTTTAGCCTATCAAAATAATATTCTTTATACGGTCGATCAACTAATAACAACGGTCTTTTCATGGCTAAAAGATACTTGACTCTATCTGTCCAACCATATCCTCTAATATCTATGAGATATTTGTATTTTAACCATTCTTCCGGCTTTAATATTTTGCCATGCGTTAAAACTTTATTACGATAAACAAGATCGTTTACAAATAACTTTTCAGCGTACTTACGCCCCAAATTGAGCAAAATTAATCTTGTGAAATCATTTTTCAAATTTCCCGCCCAAAAAGCTCGATTATCTTCCCACCTTCCAATCTCCGACAATTGGTTCAACACATCTGTGTAGTAACCGTTTCCGAAGATAAAATCTTCTATAAATTTATAATCGGGAATACTTATAACTTTAGCAAAACCATATATTTCAGAATATGCGAATATGTTTTCTAGTTCAAGTAAATCGGATATTTTGGAGGCTTCAATTACACTATCCTGATAAAATACATAAAAATCTAGCGAAACACCCTTATATTCATTCCTATAATGTTCAAACATATCTTCAAGCATATTTACTGTTCTTGAAGCTCTCCATTTAGTAATTGAAGATTCGTCATAATCGAAAACAATTTCATTTTTTCTTTTGTATACATACAAAATCGACCAACTTTTAATTACTAAGTCATCCCACCCAGTGATCTTGATAGTCGCTCTTTTCAAATCCTCAAAAACTTCCCATGCAGCATTGATATTCATGGCAATGGTTAACTTATAAATTTCGGGATTCCATACTTCTTTCAATTCATCAAAAGAAAGTA
>JAFXOC010000139.1 GCA_017529085.1 Selenomonadaceae bacterium
ACATTTTCCCACCGGAATCTATAATATGGATTCCTTCATTACTTTTACCGTCTGAAAAGTAATAGCCCAGAAAAATTTTCTGCTCTTTGTCAGTTATAGGTGCTTTTATTACTACAGTTTTTTGTTTATATACAAGGGAAAAGTAAAATATTTTTTCTTTTTCCGCTAAGCGAGCGTATTCGTAAAATTTTTCAAGATATATTTCAGATTTTTCACTTTCACTCTTACTCTGATAAGTTTTGGTTTTCTTCAATTTTTTTATATTCGCAGATTCAGAAAAAGCGTTTACATACATCTTAAAATATGTATTTTTTTCCAAATCCTCAATATCGTAATTTTTGCGTATAAAATTTCTATATACATCATCGTCTACTTCAATTTGAGCGGTGTAAGCGGAAAAAATTTCTTTATCTTTCCAATCCGTCAAATCTTTATCGTTTAAAATAGCCTCCGCTGAATCTCTTGATAAATCAATCATTTTTGGCGGCTCGTTAAATTTTTCGAGGAACATAATAACCGTTTTTATTCCCGTGGCTCCAAACGTTTTCGAGCCAAAAGACGCAATAGCTCTTATATGAAAATTTTGTAAGATCTCTTCTCTTGCGCCGGTATAACTTCCGATGTTGTCTGATAAAACGGAACTCGGCAAAATAACCGCCGCAACGCCTTTGGGCTTTAAAAGCTGACTTATGCGCTCAACAAATAAAACCTCAATTTCACTTCCATTTGCGCCTATTTTTTTAAGCAATTTGAAGTTATTGTTTTTAAGATGCAAGTGCTGTTTGAAGTCCTTTACCGAATAGGGCGGATTAGCGACCAAAATATCAAAATCGCCGCTTTTAATTCCTTTGTCGTTTTCAAGCCCATCGCCAAAGATAATATTGCCTTTTCCGGCTCCGTTCATAAACAGAGATATTTTCGCAACGCGGGCAAGACGATAATCTTTTTCAACGCCAAAAATATAATCTCTCGCCCAATCGTTGTTATCGTTTTTTTGTATAAAATAATTTATTGTTTCAACGGCTTCCGTCAAAAAATGCCCTGCGCCGCAAGCGTAATCGATAACTTTGGGATAGGCGGTCCCATTATCCGATTTCACTATTTTTTCAACGGGCAAGCTGTCCCAGATAAAGCGCGTAATCGGCATCGGAGTAAAGAATTGTCCCTCGTTTTGCTTAAAACCTTTGTTTAAAAGCTGTTCGAACAAATCCCCCAAAAATTGATGTTTGGAAGGGTATACAATGCGATATTTTTCAAAGAGTTGCACCATTTCGACCAAAATTTTTCCGTTTTGATAAAAAAGCTCTTCGTTATGCACATCTTTGAAGGCAAAATCGTTATTGGAGTAAAATTTTAGAATACGAATTTTATCCTGCAAATCCGCTATAGCATATTTCCTTTTCGCGCCCGTGTAGTTGGCAAAAAGCCATTCGGGATAATCGGCGGGAACATAATAAATCTCTTCGTTCATAAATTTTTCCATACCGTCCCTATGCAGACGTTGCAAACGGTCTTGCAGAGTTTCGTAAGTATCTGCTCCTTGTTTATATTGAAATTCAACCTCATCGTTTTCGTTCTTTTCGCTCTCGTCCACAAGTTTGCATATAAAAAGCGCGATTAGGCGGTTAAAAGCGTTTTCCTTATCGCTGACATTATTGTGACGCAATATTTCTTCAAATTGATTGATAATCCCGTCTTCTAAATTGAATTCTTGCAAATTTTTCTTCAAAAGCGGCTTAATCCCGATTTTATAAGCCGTAGAATCGCTTGAAAAAATTAAATCCTCATAAGTTTGTTTAGCGTAAGTTTCTTTCCATACGGAATATTTATCAGATGCGTTATGCGCATTTTGATATAACTTTACGCTTTTATCTTTCTTTGATAAAAGCAAAATGTTGGGATCGTCCAAACAGCTAATAGTCGGAGATTTATATAAAACTTCGTCTTGAAATTCGGAAGCGTATAATGCGAGCCATTTTGAAGAGCCTTCCTGTTGCCAATAAGAAAAGAGTTGCGCCCCGTTTTCTTTGGTATCCTTTAAAGCATTGTCAAATTCTTTGCCCCAAGTTTTACATTCGATAATAAAAAGCATAACGCCGTTTTCATCGGTTACGCAAATATCCGCGCGACCGCTTTTTAAATCATGTCCTAGATGCCATTCTTTTTCAAGTTCTATGTGTTCGGGGCGATAGCCTTTTTCAAGCAAACGGTGAACACATTCAAACACAACAAAATTTTCTGGCGCATTGAAGCCGTTGTTGCGTTCTTTGCCTTTTATAGTGTCCGGATAATACAGTCGCTTTTTTGAAAAATCCACGCTCATAGACGCATTAAACTCGGTAAAATTTTTCTCATATATTTCGCCAAATTTCTTAAATCCCAACGATATAAGCGCATTTCTAAAATTGTTTATTGTAATCATATATAAGCTCTTTCCTTTTTTGTAATCTTTTGGTTTATTCGATACTCGCAGCGTATATTCCTACTTGTAATAAATTTTTTTATTTGGTGGCTTGCCCCCGCTCGGTTACGATGTTGATAAAAATAC
>JAFXOC010000140.1 GCA_017529085.1 Selenomonadaceae bacterium
GCGCGTCCATCTGCATAGCCAAAATATTGTTGTCTTTGGCTACTTTCATAATGCTCCGCATAATGCGGCTGATTTCTTCTTCCTTACCGTCTCGAAGAATTTCTATTACACTGTCTAATGATTTACCGCCAAAATCCCAAACGTATTTCTCTTTATTCATTTTGGAAGCGAAGAAAGCGCGGTTATCGCTATCCGACAACCATTTCAAAGTGGAATCTTTAAGCGCGGATTCTCCTTGATTTTCGATACCCTGTTCTTTAAGCGCCGACATAATGCTTTCTTGTATTTTTATGATTAAATCCTGATCCGAATGAATATCGCTGGAACCCGTACGTTCTACAATCAAAAGTTTTCCCGAGTTCTTCCCCGTAATTATCTGTTGGCAAAGATCGGGTGACAGCTTAAAGTCGTCAAAATAAGCGCTGATTTCTTCGTCTGTGGCTTCGAGCATCTTTTTTACGGTGAATACTGCGTGGGATTTACCCGTGCCAAACGCGCCTTCGACCCAAAGAGAACGAGTGTCCTTATTGCTTAACACAGTATTTATCTCGTTTAACAGTTTAAGAAAAGTCTCATGAGGATAAAACTCTTTCCAAGATACCTTGCCTTCCTCAACCAATTCGGGCGTAACGGCGGCGTAATATTTAGGGTTGATATTGAAATATTCGCGATAAGTTTTACTCGTTGCCATAGGTCTTGCTCCTTCAGAAAAGATATAACACGTCTTCGGATTTTTTGTCGGGACGAAG
This sequence comes from Selenomonadaceae bacterium, assembly GCA_017529085.1. Taxonomy (GTDB): domain Bacteria; phylum Bacillota; class Negativicutes; order Selenomonadales; family Selenomonadaceae; genus RGIG9201. The sequence goes on from JAFXOC010000140.1 coordinate 750, forward strand.
GGTAATAGAATCCATCCCCAAAGTAAACGAAGCTGAAATAAAATCGGGGTAATTTGCGCTCAAACCATTCAAAAGCGGACGCATAACGTCATAATCAAGCCCGAAAATGCGGGTAGGGCTTACACCTTCACGCTCGATAGTATCGTCAAGTAGAGTTTCAAGCGAAAACTGCCGCATATCCCCGCAAGCTTCGGCGAATTTGTAGAGGGAATAGAGGATGACTTTAGGGTCGGGGTTTTGCCAAGGTGTGCGACGAAGATATGAATTTTTTTTATCAATAACTTCAACGTTTCCTAAGCCGACTTTACTGAATGGCAATTCCGTAAAACGAACAATACTCGCCCAAACATCTTTCGCAGGTGCTTCAGGCATACCGGTTTCTACTACAGATTCTACGATTTCAGTTTTAGTTACCGAACCTATAAAATCTACTTTTTTTATCAACCAGTTTATTTGTGAAGTGTATGTAAGATGCACTAACATTAAAGCCCACGATTTTTCTTCTTGAATCCCTATTTTTGAAATTGTTTCCGCAAAAGTAGAAAACTTTTCATTTTCTATCAGTTGAACATCCTTTAAAAAACGTTTAAAGTATTGTAACATTTTACTTCCAAGTGTATGCTTTTCCCAAAAATCATTCCTGAACGAAAAGAATTGATTCACCCATTCCATTTTTGGCGCATGGTGAGAATATCTGTTAAGTGACCCTCTCAATGTTGTATTCCCCTCTTTCGGTATTTTCCTAGACGCAGCAATTAAACACCCAAGTTCTATGTTGTGACATTCTAAACAATGAACACAATCATCAGAAATTTTTATTTTACCATCAACATGAGTAAGACAACCAAAATGACAATTTGCTTCACATTCAAGGCAACCAACGCAATATGCAGATTTCCTAAAAACATTTTTTAGATGTTTTATAAATGTCGGATTTTGTTTTTGTATACCCTTATCGATGATAACATCATATCCGTTTGGATTTTCAATAATTTTAAATTTATAAGTATTTGTTTTAAAGTTAATCGTACATAAATTGTTTTTCTCGGTAAATTCTCCCAGTGTTTTTAACCATTCTTTCCAGTCGTTTAACGGTTTATATACGGATAATACAATTTTATCCCCGACAATATCATCTTTGTATCTATGTATACCTATAATATCTCTTGAACTTTTTCTCGCTTTCCAAGCACCGTTTTGAATAAAATTATCTAATCTTTTAGTGTCGGTAAACGCTTCAGAATACGACTCTTGTATACTATTGATAAATATTTTTATATTTGATGGATAATTTATTTGCGCAAAATATTCGCCATGCTCGGAAGCGCGAGGACACATTAAACAACCAACGCGGCGATTTCCTTTTTTGTACGCATCATTCAAAAGTAATTTATTTTTAAAAATGGATAAATATATTTCGGTTGAACTCCAATTTAAAATAACATTAAAATTATACTGACCTCTATGCTTCATTTCATAAGAAACTATACTGTATTTACTCCTAGCCAAACTTTCGTCGGCTCTTACGCCTACCATAGCCATTCCTCTGAAATTGTGGTTTTGACTTATTTTTCGCAACAACAAAATTTGTGGTGAGGTTTTATGTACGCTACAACACCACCTACAAATTGTCGCAGGAGGTCCAAATATTTTCCACGATTCAAGAGGATCAAAATGCGAACGGGCAGTATAAAATTTTATATTGCGTTCATCACACCACTTTTCTGTTTTTGCAACCACATCATAAGTATCGGGAAATTCCATTCCCGTATCGCCGAAAAGTACCATAAATTCATCGTGCGGAAGCGCTCTTTGTACTAAGTCTAATGTTACAATGCTGTCCTTTCCGCCGCTAAAGGCTACATAGAACACATCCACTTTTGATTTATACTTTCGATATGTGTTGTAGATTCGCTGAATAGTGTCCTGCTCCAAGGTCTCCATTAGCTCCGCATTTTTCGCCGTCATAGCGGAAATATCCACGGGACGAAGGGGATTGCCGCTTGGCTCGGGTTCTTCTATAAGTTCAAGTTCGGGCGGAGTGTATAATGCGCCGCCTTTTGTTTTTGCAACAAGCCGCCCGCGATAGATATAGTTGTTCGCCGTTGCCCACATTAAAGGCGCAAAGTCGTCTTTTTCGTAGTTCCAATGCTTGTTAAACCCCAAAATATCAAGTTCGCGGTAGTATACCGGACGCGGCTCAAGGCTCATCTTTTCAGGTTCGGGCAAAAGAATAACCCCACCGGTCTCTTTGTCCCATTCGTATTTGTACATCGAATATCTTCCCTTACTTTGTTTAATTTAAGAGGATTTTTAACCTAAATTAGTGTTGTGCGGTTTCTTCCTTTGTATAAGAAACGACGTATTTCCATAATAGAATTATTTTCTTCATTCAATAATACATAGTATATGACATAATTTCCTACATAAATCCTATAATATGTATTTTCACGGTCTATTGATGATGGATACGGCTCAAAAGAATCCGCTATAGGCAGACGATTTAGAATAGCTGTTTCTACTTTGTTTATAAGTTCAATCGCAGCCGACGGATTTTCTAATTTTTGAGAAATGTAATCAACTGTATTTTTAAGATCCTCATAGAATATAGGAAGATAACGCAATTTTCGCGAATTATTATACATTTATATTTCTCCGTAAAGATTCAAAAACCTCGTTATGAGTCATTCTTTTTGAATCGGTTTTAGCAAGAAAATCGGCTTCATCCAACTTATTTTCCACTTCTGCCGCCAATTCCTCGAAAAATTCAACGCAATTTCCTTCATTGGTCGGATAAATAGGCTCTTCAATTCCCGAAAAATTCTCGGCAATTTTTGGCGCAGCATATACTTGCATTAAGCGTTTCTCCCCTTTCCGTTATACCGGACGTGGCTCAAGGCTCATCTTCTCAGGTTCGGGCAAAAGAATAATCCCGCCGGTCTCTTTGTCCCATTCGTATTTGTACATTATTTGAGTAACTCCTCTATTTAATCAAATACTCGTTAACACTAAAGTCTTCGCTAGGATTGTAAAGTTTCCATATTAACCTTCCATCATCATGTCTGAAAAATTTAATATGCCAATGACTTGGAAACCCTTCTTTATCTTTTGAAAAATTAAGTCTATCTAAATTTTTTTCTATTAAATCAACGGGCAATTTTATCATTGTAAATTCGTCTTTACAGCAAAATACATAAAACTGATTTTTACATTTTGCAATATCTTTCATCCTTCGATAAGCAAACCAAAAAAATTCGCTAAAGCCGAATGGATACATTTTAGAGATAGTAACCACATACCCGGTATCAGTCGATAAATTTTGAAAACAACTATGGTGTCCTATTTTGACCAAATTCCCATTCTCATGGTCATATAAGCGTTGAATACATTTATCAACGAACTTTTCGGAAGATTTTGCACCACAACGGGGATTTTCTTCTTCCGAATGTAATTCTAATCCTGTCGATGTTTGGCTATTCGATACTCGTCCGTGGTCTATAGTTACTCCATAATCTTTTAATAATCTACCGTTACTCGTTTTCCATTCTATCTTACCATTAGCTGAACGTCCGGTTACCATGCTGGCAGCAGCCGAAGATGAACTAAACTCATAATCTTCTTGAAAAACTCTGTCAACGATTATTCCTTCATTTTCCAACCAGTTTCTGGTTAAGTCAATTTTCCTCCGTTTAGCACTTGAATTAACAGAACTGGATACGAGAGAACCTTTAAGCACCGTAAATCCATTGGTACTGATATATGCCGAAGCGTTTGAATCTTTGCTTGTGCAATAAAAAATTTCCTTCTCTCCATCGACTAAATTCACATTTTCGCGAAGAGAATGATTTTTTTGGATGTTGTAACTTGGCAGGTTTTTTTCGATGTTATTGGATCGCGAAATATTTTCGGACTTAATTTTAGGTTTTTTCCTTATCTCCTTCGCCTTACGGCAAATCTCGCCTATCTTACTGTAACGATTTCTTGCCAAATAACCCTCGTTTACTAAAAACTCCAACGCATCTTCTTCGGTTGCCCAATTTTTATCTTTGGAAAGCGCGTCGGCAAGCAAATCGTCGTAGTCCCTAAAAGGCGCATTGCGTTTTACCATTGCGCCCGTTACTTCATTCTGCAAAAATCCCGTGTGCATGAGTTTGAATTTTTGACTTACGATATGGACGTAACTTTCAAGCAAGAAGTAATTCCACGGCATATCTCCCGCATTGGGTAAAAGTATAAAGTTTTTCACAACTTTAAGCGGCGCATAGCTTTCCGAACAAAATTGCTCTAATTTCGCGTCTATCGCGCTTACGTCAAAATTAACGGTGCTAACGGCGCAAAATTCGTCTTCGTTTATCCGAAGGACAGTTTTTCTTATAACGTTGTAATATGCGGAAAGCTGAAGATTTTTTTCTTTGGCAAATTCCGCCAATTCGTCTAAACTAAACCTATCCCTATTACCGCAAAACTCCCTAAAAATATCGGCGTTAGATTGATTGTCGTCGTCGGACAGCAGGACAATTTGCCCTTTAAAAGGCGGGTCGCCGCCCATTAAATACCCTAACGCTCCGTGAAAAGCCTTTGTGGTGTAGTTGCGGGTATCTGTCGCTAAATCAGGGAAGTTTTCTTCAACTATTTTGCGACATTCCTCATCGCTTAATTGACCTTTTGCGGAGTTTTGCAGAGCTTTTTTTAAAACGGGACGAATCTTCTCCACATCATCAGCGTTAATTGGGAAAATATCGACAGCCATAAACGTTTTAGTTGCCGTATTGATAATGTCGTCGCGATTACGATAAATAGTTTGCGTTATAATGTGTTCGGGTATATGCCACAAATCGCGACAAATTTCCGTTAATGTCTTGGGTTCGCCGCTTTGCGTGAGATATAAATGCACATCGTTGCCTACGTCGATACGGCTTCCGCTAAGTATAACTTTGCCGTTTGCAATTTCGCAGTTTTTAGGCAACTCAAGAGAGAGAATATCTTGCAAATCTTCGGTCGAATATATTTCTTGTTCGTTTAATTTATCTCGGTATCTCTCCGTCAAAGATTCGACGTAAACGCAAGAATACCCTTTAGAAAAAATCTTCTGAATTTCTTCGCCAATGTTGGAAATGAGTTCCTTTTTTTCGCGGCTTGCAGGCGGAAAAATCTTACCGTTTCGCTCTTCGCCGACTTCCCGTAAAGTTTCGAGAATTTCCTCCTCACCGCCGGGCGGCAATGAGCCGTACTTTTCCTCATATTCGTTGCAAAATCTATCAATATCTAAAGACGAATCTAAACCAACGCCATTCGGAAAATTGGCAAGAATCGAAAGGCAACGGGTCTGAATTTCCGTATATATAGGCGAATCGTCGGAGGGCGCGGGTGTGGAATCATCGTTGTCGAAATCGGCGATTTCTGTATCGTTTGATGTTTGTTCTTCCGCAGACGGCGTTGATACTTCTTCATGCGTCGTCGTTTCTTCCGTCGGTTTTTCGGGCGTAGACGTCTCATCGGACGGTAAAATTTGCAACAGAATGTTCGCTTTTGCCAGAATATCGTCAAATTCCGCCCTATTGTTTTTATATAACCTTACAACCATGCGTTCCATAGGCAGAGCGTCCGTGTTTTCGTCGCTTCCGTTCAACAAACGAGAAATAGCCCCCGTTCGTCTGTTGAGATGATAAACGCCTCTAAGATCGTCCGTATCCTCTATTTCGCGCCGTAGAGCGTAATCTTTCATAAGCGCGGATAATTTGCGCAATTCTTTGGTATTATAGTCGCGACTTACAAGTTCAACCAGTTTAGCCGTTTCGTAAACGTCTAATTCGACCGATGATTGGGATTGGGGCAAAACATACGAAGTAGGAGCGTCGTATTCGACAGTTTCTTTTTGCTCAATAGGTTCATAGATTTCGTTTATTTCGACGTTTTCATAATTTTCGTTACTTTCGGCGGTATCGTCAATATCATCGTTTTCGTTGGTCTCAACGACTTCGACGGTTCCAACGACTTCGATGGTTTCATCGTTTTCGTAGCTTTTGTTATTCTCATCGTTTTTATCGTATTCCGTGTCCACATTGTCAACATTTGAGTTAAAAACACCGAGATATTTTTGAAAACGATTGTTTTGAAAACGATACATTTGATACATCATATTATCTGTTTGGGAATAATCAACTCTGACCTTCCCGCTTTCTTTAAAAAGCATTTCTACTTGACGAAATTTTTTAAAGAACGTTTCATAATTCATTGTTGGAGCAAGTTCCGAACGATAACGGTCGACATAGTCGTAAAATGTACCGACAAGATTGTCTATGTAATTATCCCATTTGTCGGACGGAAGATTGCGCATTTTTTCATAAGCGTCGATGGTTTTTGCAAGCATGGGTCTGTCCCAAATCTCGTCGCTTGGAATATGCTTGTAAGTGGCATAGATACTTTCGGTAACGGAATCCATATCCGCATCCGCCGCATTATCCTCTTTTGCAACGACTTTTTCATCGTCTGCTATTCCCAAGCGCCAATTAGCCTCCTCCAACAAATCGTCAAACTTCAACGGAGTTTTTTTAAAAAAGTCCAGAATGTCTTTCATCCAACTAATATGATTTTTCATACCGTGTTTCCCTTGCGTAAAAACATAATCAAAGCACTGCATTTGCATCGTAATACCGATAACGTTTCGGTATTGTTCATCAATATCAATCCCGCGGGACATAGCGTATTTTCTGTAAATAGTCGACAGTTGCCTGATATACGGTTGCCATACGTCGCGCGGTTTGTCCTTTATTTTCATATAAGTATCAACCAACTTAACCTGCTCATATAAATCGAAAGGCAACCGCATATTCCGACACTCCATACTTTTCAATATATAGAAAAATTCGACAAAATATACTAAAAATCCTCTTACTAATTGAAAATATATTTCAGCAGAAACCGTAAAAATTTTTGAGACATTCACTTTTTATAAAGTCACTCACTCATCATCATAATCGTCACCATCATCATAGCCGCCGTCATCGTAATCGTCCTCATACCCATCGTCCGCATACTCCCCCGCATCCTCGCCCCACTCATCTTCATAATCCGAATCATACTCATCATATCCACTATATTCATCATACTCATCATATTCATCCTCACGCTCGCGATCATACACAACAGTATCGTGAAAATGTTCCACCGTTTCCGTATGAGTAAAGTTAGAGGCTAAAGCTGTGGGCGAA
>JAFXOC010000141.1 GCA_017529085.1 Selenomonadaceae bacterium
AGAGAGCCTATCGGGTCAGTTGCGTAGAGTTTCGGATGAGTGTTGCTCGCGGCGTGAATAATAAAATCCGCATGAACATCTATTGTAAGCGACTTGTTTATATCGACCGCGACAAAAGAGAAGTTTTCATTCTCCCAATAATCGGCAAATCGTTCCTTAGCCTTATCTATATTTCTGCCCAAAGCGATAATTTTGACGTTTAAATTATCCAATGTGTTTTTTTGCATTAAAGTATCGATTAAGAACGTACCGATAAGCCCGCTCGCCCCTGTTATTAAAATGCTTTTATCGGCAAGCTTTCCCCAAGGAAGCGATAAATTCGCCGTTCGGGTTATGTCCTCTTTGTATAAGTTTGATGTGATGTACAATATATCAATCCTTTCAAAATTCGTATATAACCATTTTCTTCTTGACCTATTTAAATTCTATAGTAAACGAAATAAAGTTCTGTGTTTGGCTTCCCCGCCCGAAGGGCGGGGAAGCCAAATCAAGCACAACTATTTTTTTCGTTTACTATAATGATAAAATTTACTGTATCAATCGTTTAAATAGAGAGGGGCAATTTTCATATGACAACTGCGCTTATCGAAAAAAAATTAGCATTAGTGCCTAACGAATACTTAAACGAAATTTCCAGATACATCGATTTTATATTATATCGCATAAATGAAAAAAGTTCAAAAAATTTTAAACGTTCTCCCGGCGTAATGAAAAAAAAAGTTTATATGTCAGATGATTTTGACGCTCCTTTAGATGATTTCAAGGAGTACATGTGATATGTACTTACATGTCGGAACTTTATGGTAAACGTTTCCAGCCCGCCGTTTGGCGGGCTTTTTTATTTCAACCATTTATCTCGCTTAGTACTCAAAAACGCCTTAAAAATCTCAATGTCTTCCGCCGTCGTTATCTTTATATTACGCTCCGAACCGCCCGCAAAATATAGGGTTTCCCCTAAATCCACCATCATGGTATTTGTATAAGACGACCCGTAAATACCTATTCCCTCTTTAAACGCGCGTTCATAAGACGACATGAGTTTCCCGAAACGATACGCTTGCGGTGTCTGCACTCTCTGCAAAATATCCCTTGGAATGTATTCTTTCGTGCTGATGTCGTCCTGCTTTTTAAAAATTTGCTCATTATACGGAAGCGAGCTTACTCCGTTGCCGTATTTCCTGCAAGTTACAATAACATCAGACAATACGTCCTCGTCGATCATGGGGCGTATCCCATCATGCAACACTATAATATCGTTTTCGCTGCAATAATCTTTCATCTTTATCAAACCGCTATAATATGATTCATGCACCGTCCTTCCACCAAGCACAACGTCTTTAAGCTTCGTAATATTATACTGCTTGGCGTACGCCCGCAAAATGTCCACCCACCCATCCAGACAGGAAACCACTATCCCGTCTATCTCCGGATGTTTTTGAAAATTCTCCAATGTATAAATAATGATCGGTTTATCGTAAACATTGATAAATTGTTTAGGAATATCCTGTCTGGTGCGCTGACCTGTGCCTGCCGCTATTACTAAGGCTACGTTCATTTAGTTTCATCTCCCAATTATTCCCGCAAAATAATCTATCGTTTTCTTTAACCCATCGTCAAGAGCAATCTTTGGCTCCCAATCCAGTTCTTTTTTCGCTAAATCAATCACAGGCTTTCTTTGAACCGGGTCGTCCTGTGGCAACGGTTTATAAACTATTTTTGATTTACTCCCCGTAAACAAAAGCACCATCTTTGCCAGTTCCAACATTGTAAATTCCCCGGGATTGCCTAGGTTCACCGGCCCAATGAAGCCATCCCGACTGTTCATCATGCGAATCATACCGTCAACCAAGTCGTCCACATAACAAAAGCTTCTGGTCTGCTTACCATCGCCGTAAACGGTTATGTCCTCTCCCTTTAACGCTTGAACGATAAAATTCGATACAACCCTGCCGTCATCGGGATTCATATTCGGTCCGTAAGTATTGAATATCCGAATAACTTTTATGTCTACTCCGTTTTGCCTATGATAATCAAAAAACAAAGTTTCCGCAGCTCTTTTGCCTTCGTCGTAACACGAACGAACGCCCACAGGGTTTACGTTTCCCCAGTACTCTTCCGGTTGCGGATGCACATGAGGATTACCATATACCTCGCTTGTGGATGCTTGAAGAATTCTAGCTTTTAGCCTTTTGGACAAACCTAGCATATTCATGGCTCCCAGAATAGATGTTTTCAATGTCTTCAAGGAATTATACTGG
>JAFXOC010000142.1 GCA_017529085.1 Selenomonadaceae bacterium
GAAAAAGCCGTGAAACTATGCTTATGTGCGAGGCTGCGGGGTACGACGTTATTATAATAGAGACCGTCGGAGTAGGGCAGTCGGAAGTTACCGTGCGCTCTATGGTGGATTTCTTTTTGCTGATAGTGTTGACAGGCGCAGGAGACGACTTGCAAGGAATAAAGAAAGGAATAATGGAGCTTGCCGACGCTATCGTTATCAATAAAGCCGACGGGGATAATTTAATGAAAGCGAAAGTCGCCAGAGGCGAATATGAACGCATGATAGAGTTTATTCGTCCCGCGACTCCCGGTTGGGAAACTCACGCTTATCTCTGTTCGGCTGTTGAGCATACGGGATTAAAAGAGCTTTGGCAGGTAATTCAAGCCTTTAGGCAGATGACGACCAAAAGCGGAGTATGGCAAAAACGTCGAGAAGGTCAGCTTTTAGATTGGATGCACAGCATGATTGACGAGCATTTGCACAATCTATTCTTTGAAGATGCTGTAGTTACGGGGCGGATGCCGGAGATTAGAGAGGCGGTTTTAAAAGGTTCGATTTCGCCCACTCAGGCCGTTGCGGAACTTATACGACTCTTTGACGTAAAGAGGGCTTCCATGAGGCAGGTTGATATTTTCCATCCCGAAAAAGAATGAGGCTTTAATATGTATACGAAAAAAATATATTTCTCAGGCGGCGATTTTCACGAATTGCAGGAGGTGTTTAGCGAATTGCCCGGCGTTGTCGATACTAAAACCGGGTATATAAACGCCAAAGGAAATGCGGATTTTGAAAGCGTCGCCAATGGAAGCGTTAAAGGATATATGGGGGTTGAAGTGACGTTCAACCCTAAAAAGATGGATTTATCAAAACTCATGGACGTATTGTTTGCAGTCGTAAATCCTTATGTTCCCGACGGGCAGGGGAAAGCGCGGGGCGAAATGTATAGAGCGGGCGTGTTTTATAAAGATGCTGAGGACGAACCGCAGGTAGAATTGCATTTAAACTTCATAGCAAATCGCGGCAAACCGCCCGCAGTTTCTTGTATCGGCTTAACTATGAACGACCCGAACAGCGATCCGAAACTTGCAAGGCATTGTTATGCTCTTGCGGCTCCTTTAAAAAGTTTTCAAGCGGCGGAGGAAGAGCATCAACATTATCTTAAATCGCATAATGAGGAAACTTTTATTGATTTTGAGAAGTTAAGGGAATATGTGAAATTTTAAAAAAGGGCTTGTGCCATGAAAAAAAATCCTCATAAAGTTTATGCTTTATGAGGATTAATTTTTTTTTAATCATGAGTATATATCGTTAATTGCATCGAAAAAAATTAAGCGATTTTTAGGTTTGAAATATTTATCGCTATGACTCTGTGATTTGTTAATGCTATCGCTATTTTTCTTATCCGCCATTTTCATCTTTTCTTCCGCAGCTTTAACTCTAGCCATAATTTCTATCTCGGGTGGAATATCTTTGTGGTGGCGAAACCTTGAAAGTTCTTCGTCTGTAAGCGGAGGATTTTCAGGATCGTATTCATCGACGTGATTTTCGAACAAAAACTTTCAAGAATTTATATTGCTAGATGTTTAAATTTGAGGTATAATAATTCTAAAAATTCAGAAAGGATGAATAAACTATGCAAATGATAATCATTTTCGGGGGGGGGTTAAATTTTACTTTATTTTGAATTTAATATTTCTGACCCGCAGGGGTAGTCTGTTTTTGTGACTATCTTTGCGGGTTTTTTGTATGTGGAGGTTATTATGAAGTTTTTAAACATGACAAAGGGTTTTGTTTTAGCGACAGTTGTCGCAGGTTTTGCTATTTTATTCGGATCCGCCGTATCTTTTGCCGCTCAAGGCGGCGCAACTACCGATTGGGAAAATAACGTTATTCAAGGCATAGGTTACGGTACGCCGCCGGACAGAGCCAAAAATCCCGGTCACGCTCGGATACTCGCCCATCAAGCCGCAATGCTCGACGCATACAGACGATTGGGCGAACAGGCGAACGGTATTCATATAACGGCAGACAGCACCATGGAAGATAATATTTCTTCCGGCGATATAGTCAAAGGCGCGGTTGACGCCGTTATTAAAAGAGCGCGAGTTGTTCCCGGAAGCGAAAAATATGATGAATACGGCAACTGTACCATAATCTTGGAAGTTCCACTCTACGGCGTTACAAATTCCATTGCGAAAGTAGCGTTAAAACCTGTTGAAAAAGAAGCTTTTCCAAAGCCGTCCGTCAATGTGTCCGTATCCGTAAAGACCCAAACCGCGACCAACATTCCTACGACAGGTTCGTCTGCTGCTCCCGCTCCGGCGAATGTAACGGCAACAGGCGGATATACCGGTTTGGTGGTAGATTGTTCGGGTCTTGGTTTACAACCCGCTATGTCGCCCGTTATCAGGAACGCCGATAATCAGCCCATATACGGATATAAAAATCTTGACTATGACAAAGTGGTTGCATACGGTATGGCAAACTACGCCAACGGTATGAGCGGCAACAAATCCCGCGCGGGAAATAATCCTCTTGTTGTAAAAGCGATAAGAGTGGAGAATCACAACAGCTATCCCGTGATTTCTACGGCTGACGCTAATAAAGTATTAGCGGAAAATGCCGCGAGTCATTTTCTCGACAACTGCGCCGTGGTGTTTATAAGGTAAAAATTTTAGGAGGCCGGTATGAAAAAATTAGTTTCAGTTTCGGTATTTATCGTTGCGATTTTATTTCAATTTGTATTCGCAACCAATGCAAAAGCCCAAGATACATGGTGCTATACCGATGCAAACGGGTTTGAATACTATGCGATGACAGAGGCTACTAAATATATAGTCGGCGGTCAAATTGACGGCTATGTAAAGCGCGTATATCCAGATAAATCGGGTTATGAAATTCTTAAATGGACTTTTGCCTTCGATGAAGGAGTATGTTGGGCGTATTGTCATACCAATTCACGTTTTACTCCCAAAGACAGAATGGCTCGTAATTCTCCGCTTTCCTTATCAATAATTCGTTGCTTATATCATTACAAATACGGAAATGAATATAATTCGTATATGGATTGATGATGGCGAAAAAACATGAATTTTTATGATGGAGCGATGAAGATGAAATTAATATTTAAGTTTGTCATTGCCACGATATTTTTGTTATGCCCCGCGACTGTCTCCTACGCATGGATGAGCGATGTCAACGGAGTTCTTTGTTGGAACGGAGATGTAAATTTTCCGATACTTAGAAGTTTTAAATTTGAAGGTGATTCTGGTTCAAACCCGGGAGATATGTTTGTTGTTGTCGATTTAAATAGCGTTCATCGCAATGGTAATACCATTGATGTGATGATATACGGAGTGGAATACGAAAATCAACGAGATAAAGGGCAAAAATATACATTTCAATCCAATACATTAAACCCGAATGACAAAAACGCAAAATTTTGGGAATCCGGCTATAAAAAATGGGTAACTATGAACGAATATACTGTTCTTCCGTGGCAATACGAAGTTTATCAACACGCCGCCCATAGATTAAATCCTTCAATTCCTATTAAATATTTGCCGTTAAGAAAAAATTCCATCGGGGATAGGTTTTATAAAAATAATCCGCGTTCAAATACGCAGACAAACACAAATACTTCTGCGTTTAAATCCGATAAAATTAGCGATGACGATTTAACTATAGGCGGGATTCGGCTTGGAATGACTAAAGGCGAAGTTGACGCTAAGTATGGGCGAGGTCGTACGAAACCCGGCGCACCGGTTTATTTCCTCTTTATTTATGGAAACGGCAGTTTAGAAGTAATGTATTATACAAATAATCGGAAATGGAGAGAAAAAGATTATATTGTTATCGGAGTTACCGTTTCCGAAGCGAACGGATTAAAAACCGGCAATGCAAGACTTTCCGTCGGAGAGCCTAAAAGCGCAATGGATCGGCTTAATGCAACCTATAGCGGACCATATACGGAAGTAAAACATAAAGTCCATTGGGGTCAATTGGTAAATGTTGGCGAAGAACCTTGGAAACGTTATGATTTTTTCTCAACCGATAGAAGTAAGAAATTACGCGTATATGTTGACGATGATACCAACAAAATCATTAAAATAGAATCAAAATGGGAGCATAACTATCTTGGATATTGATTTGGATATATTTTAATTTTTGCCGTTAGGAATTTCAATGAAAGTTCGCTTATGTATAGGAACGCATTTTTGAAAGGTGGGAAAAATATTATGAGTCAGTCATCGAATACCTGTCGTATTATATTTTTAGCAAAAACTTATAGGATCATTTTCTGCGCAGCGATATTCATCGTTTGTACGCTGATAATGGGATGCGGCAAAGAGACCGCAAACATTGAAGATTTACCGACTTATACGATAAATGAAATGATGGCTGATTTGGAAAAAAATCCCATAATGGCTTCTGAAAAATACAAGGGTAAAAAAATAAACGTGACCGGATGCCAGATATATAACATAAAAACCGATTCCATTTCGCTCGCTCCGGTAGGCGTATACGCAACTTTCATGTGTTTACGGGTGGATTTAAATTCTGAACTAAAGAAAGTGATGATTAATGCCCGTAATGGCGACAAAGTTAATATGTACGACATCTATGTGTACTCTGTAGATGAAACATTTGGCTATTATGCCAAATAAATCGAGATGGGAAACTTTAGATAATTATAAATTAAGGGGAGTATTTTGACAATCGGATCTATGTCAATAACTACGAAACTTCTCACGAATTGTTGTTCAAAACTCAAAACGGAAAAATTATTTCCATCGGCGCAGGGTCTTTTGATTGATGTTTATTGATAGAAGAAAGAAGGTAATATTTATGAAAAAGATTATTGCATTTCTCTTTTGCAGTCTCCTGATTGCTACAACTTGCTTTGCAAATTCTTATGACAACAACCCCAATTATCGCTATGTTTATGCAACCAAAGGAATAAAGGCTTACTTGGATTTAAAATCCGTAAACGTTCACAAATATGAGCCGCCGATTTATGAAATTGCAGGTAAATTCGTATATGTCAGCGATTACGATGGTAATGTTTCACGTACTAATTCCATAATCGCTAAATATAATTACTCAACAAAAGATATATGGATATGGAACGGTTATTGGGAAATAGCCGATAAGCGAGAAAAAACTTCGATTGATATATATAATCGCTCCTCCGCGAAAGCTATGTTCCGCGCCGCATATAACATGGATTTTGAATAAAGAAAGGGGATTATTCTAATGCTTAAAAATTTTTATCGCGCATTGCTTGCAACCGTTGTATGCTTCGTCTGTGTATTTTCTTATAGCGAAGCGGCTTCGTCAAACAGATATTGGAACGATAACGCCAATTATCCGTTTGTAGGCGGTCACGCCGGATATTTTCAATATTTGGATTTAAGTTCCTGTACCTTTGTATCTCGCAATAACGGGGGATATGAAATTGCCGCCTGTTGGGTTGGGTATCATAAACTATATAGAGAGCAAACTAACGGGGTAATAAAATTTCGTCAAAGACAAGGCGCAGCCCGACCTGAATTTTATGATGAAAAAAAGAAACAATGGGTTGTAATGCCAAGAATACCGCAAGGAGCGGAAGCGCAACGAGAAGGTTTGACCTACGCAGATTTTAGGTCGAAATATCATACGTGGGAATTTAATATGTTTACCCTGACGTATGAGCAACTGTTTGGTAAGAGGTTTGGCGCGTAAACGACAACTGTGCCGTGGTGTTTGTGAGGTAATTTAAGAATAAACGATACTATATGAAGCATAAATTTTCATACAATGTGAGTGATACGCATGAAAAAAATTTTCATTCTCTCTTTTAGCCTTATGTTGTCAATAATTTTTTTACTCTCTTATTCTCCTCTCACATTTGCCGCCATCGAAACTTTTTCCGGTACAGGCGAGTACATTATGGAGGATAACGAAACCCTAAAAGACGCGCAAGAGGTCGCTTATAAAGAAGCGATGCGCTCGATTTCCCAACAAGTCGCCGTTTATGTAAAATCCAAAAGTCAAGCGGAAGATTTTCAAATTACCGATGATGTAGTTGAGCTTATCTCCACCAGTATATTGAAAGTGGAAGAAAAAAAGTTTATCAAAGAGATAATGCCGGACGGTAAACTTAAAATCAAAGCGTTTGTAAGCGGAACATTAGACGAATCCGCTACCGATAAAGCGTTAAACGACAAAATAGCCGCATTTCGCGAAAAAAAACGCTATGATGAATCGTTAGCCGAGCATAAAGAACAACAACGTCAAAGAGAAAATGCGGAAAAGGAATATAACAACGCTTTACGCAATACCAGCGCAGCGATATTAGAACAGGCGGACGCTCTTTATAAAAGCAAGGATTATTCCGGCGCGGTTGCAAAATATACCGAGATTATCGAGCGGCATCCTACCTTTGCAAATGCGTATGTGGGTCGGGGCAACGCGTATTTTGAACTAAAACAATATGATAAGGCTTCAAAGGATTTTCAAAAAGC
>JAFXOC010000143.1 GCA_017529085.1 Selenomonadaceae bacterium
GCGTTATTACTTGTCTGTCCCGGTGTAGGCGCTGCGGCGGCGTTATTGCTTGCCTGTCCCGGTGTAGGCGCAGCGGCGGCGTTATTACTTGGTTTTCCTGCTGTGGGCGCGGCAGAGGCATTTTTACCTGCTTGTCCCGGTGTAAGAGCGGCAGATTTATTCAACGCAGCCGCTACTATTGCAGGAGCAGCGGCTGCCATAGCTGTTTTCGCAATAGGAGCTACCGCGCCTTTAGCTGTTTTCGTTTCTCCCGCCGTTGGCGCTGCGGATTTATTCCCGAAGCCCGCTGCGGGAGCCGCATCTTTATTTGTATTTCCGGCAACCGGAGCGGCAGATTTATTCTTGTTATCCGCCATTTTATCTGTAATTGTCTTGTTTTTCATCTCATTCAACATAGACATACCGTCTATCTCTACTGCGCGAGTTTTATCACTCTTAAATTTGCCTAGCGCATGAACTTCCTGTTTTACTACAAGTATAAACTCGCCTTCGCCCATCTCTTCATCGTAAATTTCTTCATATTTCACAACCGTCGCCCAAGGCAAACGAATTTTTCTAAAACTTTCGTTTTCTTTTGCCGTATTTAACCTTACCCTTAATTCTATATCTCGAAAAATCCCGCCTAAACTCTTATCATCGCTCAATTTTTGATGTTTTTTTGCAAGACAAAGCCCCGCCCACCTATAAATGGCGGCGGATTGACCTTTATCCGCGGCAAAATACAAATTGCCCTTAATATTTAGAACTATTTCCATTCCATCGTTCAAGTCTTCCGCATAATTAAAATTTTCTTCAGGATAATTAAAATCGATAGAAACGTCTTTTATCATGTCCTCCGGAAGCAATATTTCCGAAGATTTATCGGCGCTGCCGCCAGAATTTATCTTTTTTACACTTAGTTTAAATTTCATGGCTATTACCTCACAAACAGCGTACTTCTCTAAATATTATCCCCATAGGCGCTCGTCTCAAAATACATTCTGCCGCATCTAACGAAAATACCCATATATCGTCCGCAGGGAGATGAATATGTACTATTCTGCTATCCTCCAACTTGTCCTTTGCCAACACAAGCTCATTCGCTTTTCCCAATACTATCTTAGAACTGTCGTGAACAGCTTCCTTGCATGGAAAATACGGCGTATAATAAAGAGGGACGGGAACTTTATCCTGTTTTTCCTTATCGACAAAATGAACATACTTAAGCCTTATCTGCGGTTCTAAATGAGTAAATATCGACTCAAATCGTTCGCTAAACATAAACGTTGGCTCAAAGAGAAAATCATCATATACTCCGTCGCCTTGAGAAGAATAAAAAACAACGTCGTCCTCTAACTTATCAAACGACGTCTCATTCATTAAATATGGATACTTAGTAGCTGTAAAATCCCTTGTCCCGGGTATACCGAACGCATCCTCAGCTTTTTTCAGCCAAAACCATTCTGTTTTCATCATTCTTCACCGTAAATATTCTTTCTTGCCAGTCTAAATAAGCTCCCACCGTTATATATGCGGGATTTTCTTTCTGCATTTTGCTAAATTCCGGTATTTTTGCAAAATATTCGCCGTATTTTTTTAAATAGTCGGCAAAGGAGTAAATCAGCTCATCCAACGTATCGTAAAAAAACGTCTTTATCATCGCCGAAGTTATACGACTTCGCATAAAATACTCATCGTCAAA
>JAFXOC010000144.1 GCA_017529085.1 Selenomonadaceae bacterium
GACGGCGTTTTCTTGAAAAATCATCTTGTACGCCAAGACCGCGGCTTTATGCGGAGCGAAGTTCCGTTTTCGGAATACAAGCGAACCCTTATGATTAACAATCCTTGATAGGAGTTTACAACAAGGGTGTTTTGTTTGTCAAGTGGAATAATTCGTAGTTCATATGAAAAGAAGACGTTGTAATTTTGTAGTGGAAAACTTTTTATGCGTAATGTAAAAAAACGTCCAAAATAAATGTTGTCCAAAAAGCGTAAAGCGGGGTAGAGAAATGCGAGAATTTACATCAAACGCGCATTTTCACGATGCCGTCATACATGACGGATATATGTATTTTTCCGAAACTACGTTTAACGGATTGTTTCGAGTAAAAGAAGAAGGCGGCGAAGCCGAATTTTTGGGGAGATTTCCCGAAGAAGACCCTTGGCAGGGGGATTTGCATCGCGCGCTTTATTTGCGAGAAAACAAAATATATTTTGTTCCGCTGAACGGTCGCGGAATTTCCGTATATGACATAGAGAACAATTCTTTTTCAATGATATGGTTGGTGCTTAACGAT
This sequence comes from Selenomonadaceae bacterium, assembly GCA_017529085.1. GTDB lineage: Bacteria > Bacillota > Negativicutes > Selenomonadales > Selenomonadaceae > RGIG9201. The sequence continues at coordinate 557 of JAFXOC010000144.1, forward strand.
AACGAAAGAGCCAGATACTGCCAAACCATAGATATTGACGCGGGGATTTTGTTGATTCCATCGAGGCTAAACGTCCCGTTTGCAATTTTTCATTTAGATAGTGAAAAAATAGAATTTCATCGGGAGATCAATCGAAGAATTATGGAAAAAATCGCGCTCTCTAATGAATGGGAGTTTTTTTCGGCACACGGCGCAATTAAGGACGGCGATATGTTATATCTATCTGTCGGAGATACGAATGTAGTTTTTAGTCTTTCGTTGAAAACGTGGAAAGTGGATATGACTATTCTTCCAATGTACGCCAGGATTCGGTGTATGAATAAAATAAATGATGTATTCTGGTTTACATTAAAAGAACATTCAATTATTCGGTGGAATCCGACAACAGGGTTATGCAATAAACATACAATCCCCGGTAAAACTAAAGATTTGAATTATCCCTATTTAATTTTGCTAAAACATGGAGAAAATCTCCTATTATTGGCAGGTCGCGAGGATAAAATTTGGGAAATAGATGAAAAGCGTATAGAGTGGAAGGATTGCACGGATTATATTGATAAATCATTTCAGCGCGATATTAAAGGGTCGTTGTTATTTTTGGGGTATCACGCCGATAACGAGAGTTTGATATTGTTTCCTCGCTCTGGAAACGGCGTTTTAAAGAAGAAGGCGTCCGAAGTCGTATTTTCCTTCATCCCCGTTAAATATGATAGGGTATTTGTTTCCGAATTGCGAAGCGAGTGGATAAAATATCTTGTAAAAAACAATCAACTGCACTTTGAAAGGGATTTAGCTTTGGAGGATTTTCTTGAAGGCGTTGATGATAAAGATTCTGGTATTTATAATCCGCGAATGCTATGTTCCGATAACGGAATAAAAATATATACGGAGATTATGAATGAAAATGAAACTATAGGGGATAAATGAATGCTAAAAGAACATCTGATTAATAAAGATTATCAAAAAGAA
>JAFXOC010000145.1 GCA_017529085.1 Selenomonadaceae bacterium
GATAAACGCCCCGTCGTCAACTTGAATTATTTTTCCGTTTTTATACCATGTTACTGTTCCTTTGCCGTTTGCATATTTATAACCTCCATCGGTAACATATCCTCCACTCCAAGAGATGCTTTCATCTCCGGTAGGCTCGGGATTCCATAGATAAACACCCTGAAAATCGCTAATCCAATGCTTTCCCGTTGGCACTTGAGTTGTGTGGATATTGGATGAGTTGTTTTTCGTTTGAGGTGCTGTTTCTGTCTCTGAAGTATCCTTTGCACCGTATTTGACAGGCTTACCACCATTTCTCTTTCGAGCATAAATAATCGAATTATATCCAACGTCAGGATCACCAGAAACTATTGTATAGTAGTCTGCCTTATTTTGTTCTTCAGTAGTAAGATCAGTTAAGCCATATTTGCTTCCATCAAACGGATGTTCTTCAGAGTCCGGCATATTATTATTCGATGCTAAAGATTTTTGTGTTTCGGAGGGGCTGTTTTCCACTTGAGTATTTGATTCACCTGAACTTGCAAATTTATTCAAGTAATAACCTATTGGCGGTAGACCTGTGGCTTCACCTGTATCGTCTTTAGAGCGAATTCGAAGTCCCCAACATATACCATTATCGAACATTAAATAACAAATGCCGTCCTTTTCATGCCATTTGCTATCCATTGAATTACTGTAAAAACCGCAAGCCTTTAATATATTTTTTTCGTTTGTAAACCATCCGTCGTCCACTGCGTCAATAGCCGCAATGCACACCTTTTCCATTGTTGCCTTTCCTTCGGCTGTGGGACTTTGTTCGGGTTCCAAAGAATAAATATAATTTAATGCAATGTGACGCAATTTACCCCTATGGTAAGAGCAGCCAATTGTGTATTTTTGATTATCAGAGATTAAACCAAATAACGGACCAAGTGCTACATATTCGCCTTCCGGAAGAATAGATACTTTTAGATCATTAGGTACTTCTTCGTTATAATTTTCTAAAAATTCATTTCCTGTTATCCCAAGAGTTGCTGTCTTGTCCGTAGCGCAAGAAACTAAACCTCCAATAATCATCAATACGATGATAACAATATACTGCATACAACAAATTCTCCTTCGACTATAGTAAGCGGCAATAAAATTTAAATTTTACAAGTCTTTTACAAGCCGTTACCCATGTGAATTTTGGAATTTTTTCAATGCCTCTTGATATTTTTCTTCAGCCATCTTGTTATCAGGGTTAAGTTCAAAGGCTTTTTTAAAATCATTTAACGATTTTTCGTATTGCCCCATAGCGTAATAAGTATTTCCACGATAATAGTAAGCGAAGGCATATTTCGGATACAAAGCTATCACTTGATTAAAATCGGCTATAGCTCGGTCATAATCTTTTTTATAACTGTAAACGTTTCCACGATTAATATAAGCGGCGACATATTTGGGATTCAAGGTTATCGCCTGATTATAATCGGCTATAGCGCGGTCGTAGTCTTTTTTATTTTGGTAAGCAAGTCCACGATTACGATAAGCGATAGCATA
>JAFXOC010000146.1 GCA_017529085.1 Selenomonadaceae bacterium
CATAATTTTGCGGTTATTTAAAGTTTCGGGGTCGTTAGGATTTGCTGCGATAAATGTTATAAAACTATAATCGTCGCGAGCGTAACCGGAGCATCCGTTGTTGTAACTGTAAGATGTTGAATTAAACGAGTGGCAACTTGTGAGAGTATCTCCGCGTCTGTCGTCTTTGGGATTGCTCATAGTTATGAAATGAGCCGGGTTAAGGCTGACGAAGAGTTTAAAATCTATCTTCTTAGAAGAAAGTTCATCGGCGAATTGAGCGTAGAGTTTTTGAAATCTGCTACCCGCCGAATCATCACTGACGTTCAAAGAATCACACATAGCTTTAAATATACGACTTCTCTTTTTGCGTGGCGCATAGGCGTTGGGAGAAAGTTCTTTTATGGCTTCTATCGCCGAAGTTGAGTCATTGTCAGGCTTGCTAAAGAAGGTTATGGCTCTTTCCACTAATCTTGTGAAATCGTAAGACACATTGTAACAAGCGGGAAACAGTATATCGTTTGCAAGACCTTCAACACGATCGTAGTCAGGCTGATGCGTGCGTGTGCCGTTTATGATTAAAGCGTCAAGTTCCTCGTTCCAAACGGGGGATTTTCTGAAAAGTTTGCGAAGTTTCATTTTGGCAAAGTAATTATCCGCCGCAAGGCGTTCGATAAATTTGTCCGAAACATCGTCCAATACAGAGTATTGACGGGTATGCTTGCGGTAGTCACTAATAGTCTGACGAATGTTTTGCTCATTGAGTAAAATCTTGTCTTCCTTGTTCATATTCTTTTCCTCCAATTCAAAGCAAACTAAAAAGAGCGATGTCACGCATTTAAGCGCAACATCGCTCTGAGTTGAATATATTACGCCATAGCAAATTCTCGCGTAGGCGTAATATTTACCATTTTTCCTTTCGGCGTATTGGGTAACATTGGACGGTTTGGTACGGGCAACGCTAAAATCTCGCCGCCGATGCGTTCAAGTTCCGTCGCTCTTTCGTAATCGTCCGCATTTTGCGAAGCCGCAGTTACCGCATTAAGTAAACCATAGCGAGAACAGTCGCCACCCTTGAATAATTGACGTAAAATATCGCCCTGTTCCGTTTCGGTAAGAGAAAATCTATCCGCTAAAAGTTCCACTTCCTCCATAGGATTATGCTCCAATGGAATTTGCATTGCTTCTTGCAAACGATTTACCGTAAGCATAAATTTATTTTCGTCCACGGCGGTACGCACGGTATCTTGGACTTTCATAAAGAACGCTTTATCGTCCTGCGCCAAGGTTTCGTCGCTGTAAATTTCGTAAGCGGTATCGTAGTTTTCAACCTGCCTGCCGATATGACGTTTCTTCTGCGAAAAGTCCTTGCAAATCAGACCATTTTTGCAGACCAAACGGAAAACCATAGGCTCGACCGTCAGATGCCCTAAGCCAACCTCGCTATTGCTAATGACAAATCCCGCCTGCACAACATCTCCCACGGCAACTTCTGTTTTCATCTTTTTATTCACGACTTTCAAATACAAATGCGCCTCCGTAACCTCGCAAGACTCAATCGTTGCGCCTTTCATCTCGTGAATTATGGGCAGTACCGCCGCGCAGAGTTCAAGATTATCCAAACGACGATAGCGGTCTGATAAAAACGCTCGAATATTCCCGTCCATAACGCGAAGCATTCTTCTTGCCGTGGTTTGTTCCAACCAATTATTGACGTTTTCATCAAGCAAAGCAGGGGCTTCCGCTTGCATACGCTGATAATACTTTAGCGG
>JAFXOC010000147.1 GCA_017529085.1 Selenomonadaceae bacterium
GCCTAAAAGAGCCGCTACCAATAGGAAGCCTAATTTTGGCGACACATGAATGTCTATGTTTAAAAAAGCCGCCGCGTATTCTTTCCAAGCGATAAGGGCTAAAATAGTTACCGCAGCGGCGAAAACCGCGCCTCCCATATTTATTACAAGAGCGGCAACAATTATTCCTACAACGCCCGTTATAATCCTTTGTTTCAACAATCACATCTCCCGTTATACCCCGCCGAAACGCCTGTTTCTGGCGGCAAATTCCTTTATCGCCTCTATAAATTCTCTTTCGTTAAAATCCGGCCAAGGAGTGTTCGTGTACCAAAATTCGGCGTACGCCGCTTGCCATAAGAGAAAATTTGAAAGCCGCATTTCTCCGCTGGTTCTTATCACCAAATCCACGGGCGGCGCGCCGAATGTATCCAAATATTTCTCAAAATCGGCTTCGGTAAGGGAATCTATATCGGCGTTCGTATCTTTCGCCAATAATTTTGCCGCCCGCAGAATTTCATCACGCCCGCCGTAATTCGCCGCTATGGTAAAACGAATCCCTGTGTTGTTTTCGGTTAGGCTTTCGGCGCGAGCCATTTCTTGCTGAAGTTTTTCCGAGAAACCTGTCCTGTCTCCGATAAATTTTACCTGCGCGCCTCTTTCGTGCATCTCTGCAAGCTCCTTTGCAAGGTACTCGGAAAAAAGCGACAACAAAAAATCAACTTCCGCTTTCGGGCGCTTCCAATTCTCCGTGGAAAAGGCGTATACGGTTAAAGCCTCTATTCCCATGTCGTCGGCAGAGATAAGTATTCTCTTCAACGTCTTAACCCCCGCCGCGTGACCTGCCGTGCGAAGAAGCCCTTGTCCCTTCGCCCAACGACCGTTGCCGTCCATTATAACCGCAATATGGCGGGGAAGTTTTTCTTTATCTATATCTATATCAACCGGTTGCTTTTTTGAGCTGCCGAAAATTTTTCTCAACATAAATTTGCTCCATACAATAAGAAGCTGCTTTCATTAAGAAAACAGCTTCTTTTTCGTCTTCTCAGGGCGCTGCGATTGCGGAAACGGGGCAGCCCGCCGCGCAAGAACCGCACTCCACACACTTTTCGGGATCGATTTCATAATGCTCCGCGCCCTCGCTGATAGCTTCAACAGGGCAGGTGGAAGCGCAAGAACCGCAAGAAATGCAGTCATCGCCAATTTTATATGCCAATTTGCTCTCCTCCTTTCGCCTTGGGTTTGCACAAGAAGCCCAAGACCAGCCTTCTTTCGCCCCCCAAGCTCTCCTTTTCTTGCAGGACGTAGAGATCTTTCTCATCTATATCGAATACGCTGCGCTTCGCGCGCGTGATCTCCCATGAAAACTTTTCGCCGCTACTTTCAAGCTCCGCTTTCACTTCGTTAAATTCGCGACCTATATAAGGGCTCAAACTTCCATAACCTCTTTTTCCTTGGTGGCTCTCGCCGAATCCACCTGCTTTACATAGCTGTCCAAGAGTTTTTGCATTTTCTCCTGACCCTTTTTGGAATCGTCTTCGGTTATTTCCTTAGCCTTTTCGGATTTCTTTATGGCGTCGTTGCCGTCTCTCCTGATGTTCCTGAGGGAAACTTTGGCTTCCTCCGCTTTCTTGTTTACGGTTTTCACCACTTCCAAGCGACGTTCCTGAGTCATCTGCGGTACGGCGAGACGAATGGAAGTTCCGTCGGAATTGGGCGATAACCCCAAATCGGATTTCATTATCGCTTTTTCTATATCGTGAAGTATGGTTTTTTCCCAAGGCTGAATTACAATCATGCGAGCTTCCGGCACAGTCACTTTCGCCACCTGATTAACGGGAGTGGGCGTGCCGTAATAATCCACCATCACCTTATCCAAAAGCGCAGGAGTAGCGCGACCCGCTCTGATTGACGCAAATTCCTTCCTCAATGATTCCATACTTTTCTTCATGCGTTCTTCTTGCGTTTTTAAGATGTCCTCAACCATGAGATTTTCTCCTTAATTTATTCAAATTCGCCCACGGTAGTGCCTATAGGCTCTCCCAATGCGGCTTTTAAAATGTTTTCATGCTTGTCTATGTTAAACACAACAAGTTGAATCTTGTTGTCCATACAAAGAGACGTGGCGGTTGAATCCATGACCTGAAGCCCCATGTTTAAAATATCCATATATCTTAAATGAGCGAACCGCTTTGCGTCTGGGAATTTATTCGGGTCTTTGTCATAAATGCCGTCGGTGCCTTTTTTTGCCATCAGGATAACGTCCGCTTCAATCTCCGCGGCGCGAAGAGCCGCTGTCGTATCCGTGGAAAAATACGGATTGCCGGTACCGGCTCCGAATATCACCACTCGACCTTTTTCCATGTGGCGAATGGCTTTTCTCCTTATATAGAGTTCGGCGATTTGACGCATTTCGATAGCGGTTTGCACACGGGTACCCACGTCTATTTTTTCAAGAGCATCTTGAAGGGCAAGCGCATTCATAACGGTTGCCATCATACCCATATAATCGGCTTGGGCGCGATCCATCCCCTTAGCGCTGCCGGAAAGTCCGCGCCAAATATTGCCGCCGCCCACAACCACCGCGACGTCAATATTTTGTTCGCGAATACTCTTTATCGCAAGCGCCACGTCCTCAACCACAAACGGATCAATGCCGAAGCCCTGCGTACCCGCAAGGGACTCGCCGCTCAGTTTCAGCAAAACTCTCGAATACTTTCGCAATCAAGTCACCCCTATTCACAATCTCTTTCGTATGAATTTCTACATAAAATTAAAAAATCCTTCTTTCTTTTTTCTCTTTCTTTTTTGTAAAAAAGAAAGAGAAAAAAGAAAGAAGCAAAGAAAAAAGAGAAAGAAAAAACTTTAATAAAAAGTCAAAAGTTTAATGACGTTTACACAAATAAAAATTTTCAGCCATCATTCGCGTCTTTCGTCAACCTTCTTCGACTCTGTTTCGGCAACTCTCCATTCGCCGTCTTCAAAGCGCATCGTAACTTTTCCGTCGAAGGTTCTCCTTATAACGCCCATTCCTTCTCTGTCCCTTGCAATCAATCTGTACGAAAAAGTCGCTTCGCTGTCGTTTGAGGAAATAAGACTCATTTTAATAACTTCGCTTGATAGAGTCGTACCGTAACCTTGACTGAAAGTTTGCGCCGAATTTTTATACCTCGCCTTTCTGTCTTTTGTAAATGTGTTGAAAGCCGCGTTAAAATTTCTGTTTGTTATCAAATTGTGATAATTTACAAAAACCTGTTTCGCCTTTTCCGGATTGCGCTCGTTCTTGCGATTTTCTTCTTCCGTCCAAATTCTTGAGCTAATATAATCCACAACTCCGTTTTTTATGGCAAATCGAAGAAGGCATGGGCGATTGCTTTCGGAGGTAAAGGGATATTCCATGATAATGTCATATCCGCTTGCGTTAAATGCGTGATCGCTCTTACCGTATTTATTTATAACCTCCGCTTGGGTTACACCCTCGTAAATTCCCCTTTTGGTGGCGTATTTTTTTGAACCCGAAATAAATCCCGTCACAACGCCGCGAGTGATAACCACGGTCAAATCGTCGTATTTATGATGAATATGCTCGGGGTCGTTAGGCGTTGTCACGCTGTTTGCGCTTCCTAAAATACGCTTTACATCGCCCTCGCTTTGACCGATATAAATTTCCCCGAAAGCGAGTTCTCCCGGAGCCGCTGCAGGTTTAGGCGTTTCCTCTTTCTTCTTTTCAACGGTTTTTGTCTCAGGCTTCTTTTCCTCTACGGCAGTTGTTTGAGGGGCATTGTTTTTCGAAACCTTGGTATCTCCGATTACGGACTGTATGGCAAAACCCACTAACAAAGTTGCGATAACGGCTATAACGGCTATCATAGCGCCGCTTAAAGATTTTTTCGGCTGAGGTTCCGCCGTATATTGCGGCTGATAACTTTGCGGTGCGGTATTCGGCGGATTATATTGAGGCTGAGGGATTGGCGGCGTGTTGACCGTCGGCGAATTTACCGCGCCGGATTGCGGTTGCACACCCTCTTTTGAAGTTCCGCATTTACTGCAAAACTTTCCCGTATTTTTTGCGCCGCAGTTTTGGCAAAACCAAAAATCTTCAGTCGTGGTTTTGTCAGTTTCTTTTTCCAAATTGACCGCCGCCACGGAAAAACTTTCCGATTCTATAGCCGCAAGTTCTTCACGTTGTTTTTCTTTGACCGCCGAAACTCCTGCTTCGATAATCCCCAGAACGTCTTCAATTCTGGAGTCCGTCATCCCCGTCTGTTGAAGACTGCGTTTAGCGTTCTTAATTTCGTCTTGCAGACGCTCGTCGTCCTCCATAGCGGCAAGTATGTTTTCGCCGATATTGTAGCTAAGAGCTTTTTGCAGGGTTTGGAACGAACGCATATTGGGCGTATCGTTTAATATTAGCGGTTCTATCCTTTTGGTAAGTTCTTCGGGCTTGGCAAGCAAACCTTTATCTTCCAACAAAATTTCGACAAACGCGTCTTTTAGAGATTTTAAATCGCTCAATTTAATTCTCCTTTACCTTCGCCGTGAGTCAACGGTATCGCTGTCACTATGTTTCACATTGTGACGGCAATACCGTTGTTTTTTCCTATTTCCGGTATTTTATCTGTTGTATATTTTGAGACTTTCGATATAAACGACAATGGTTGTTTGGCTTTAAGAAGCTGTATTACCATATTAATAGTTTGTAGAGGTTGCCTCAAATAAAATTTTGAACGCGGGCAATCAGCTCGTCGGGCATAAACGGCTTTTTGATATAGCCTTCTATGCCCTGTTTCGCTACTTTAACCACCGTTTCTTTGTCTGCCGCCGCCGTCAGCATAATAACGGGCAAATCCTTTAAACTCGCCTCTTCCCTGATACGCCTAAGCGTTTCAAAACCATCCATAAGCGGCATATCTATATCTAGCAAAAGAACATTAACGGGCTCTCGCTTTAACATTTCAAGACCTTTAACGCCGCTTTCTGCAGTAATGACTTCGCAACGCAATTTCTTTTCCAAAATGGTTTTTGCCAAAAGCAGATTTATCTCATCGTCGTCAATAACCATAACGACGCTTTTAAATGGGTTCCGATTCAACATATTTGCCTCCATTATTACTTATCCGCCATTTTTTTCATCGCTTCCGCAACAAATTCATCGTAGAGTTTCATGGTTTTGCCGTGGCGTTCCTTGAGTTCACTTAAAGCGACAGTTTTTTCTTCCTCCGTTGATTCGGGCGAGATAATACATTTTCCCGCCAATTCCTGCGCCTTTGCCATGTCAGACAGCTTACTGCCGCCAAGAGAAAGGGAAGTGGATTTTAAAGCGTGAAGCAAAATTGCGTATTCCTTCCAATTTTCGGAGGACAAGGCTTCCTCCATCTTTTCCTTTTTTTCGTTGTGCAATTTGCAAAAAAGTTCCACCGCCGCCCAGTAAACTTCCTCCATACCGCCGCAGTACATCATGCCTTTTTCCACGTCCATCAACGGCTCTTCTTCCTTTGTCGCTTCCGTGTCGTCGGCTGCGTGTACGGTTAATGTTTCCTCTGCGCCCGAACCCGATTCTTTAGGCGTTGCAACTTCGGTATTTTCCGAAACCGGCTGTATTTTCTCCTGCGGCAAATAGCGTTTCAACGCGTCTTCCAAATGACGACCGTCCACGGGTTTGCTTAAATAGTCGGTGAACCCTTCTTTAAGGAACATCTCCTTTGCGCCGGACACGGCGTTTGCCGTCAGGATGATAAAAGGCACGCCTTCGCATTCCTTCATTTTCTTCGCCAAACGAAGGGTTTCAATGCCGTCCAATCCCGGCATCATGTGATCCAAAAATACTATATCATAACGTTCTTTGGCAAGCAGATTCAAACATTCTTCTCCGCTTGCGCAGGTTGTAATCTGCACGCGGGTTTCTTTCAAAAGTCCCGTAACCACCAAGAGATTCATTTCCGTATCGTCGACCACGAGAATTTTCGCGTCCGGCGCAATAAATTTAGGAGCGTAACCGCTTTCATCCCCGGCAATTTCATTGGTAATCGCAGAGAAATCGCTTATAGGTTCGTGATTATGCACCGTCTGCGCCAGTTCCACGGAAAAGACCGTGCCTTCTCCATATACGCTTTCAACGCTGATTTCACCGTTTAAGAGCTTAACCAAACGATGCGTAATGGCAAGCCCCAATCCCGTGCCTTCAATGCCTCGATTTTTTTCGGAATCGAAACGCTCAAAATCTTGGAAAAGCCGCGCCTGATCTTCGGGGCGAATACCGATGCCCGTATCTTCCACCATAAAACGCAGAAAAATTTTATCCGCTTCAAAACCGCACTGTTGGACTTTCAGCGTAACAGAGCCTTGTTTGGTGTATTTTATGGCGTTAGAAACTATATTCATAAGAATTTGTTGTATGCGCACATTATCTCCGTACAATCCGACGGAAATGACGTTATCCACTTCGACATTAAACTCAAGTCCTTTTTGAACGGCGCGAGGACGCATAATATTCGTCAAATTTGTCAGAAGTTCGCGCAAATCGTAGTCCGTCGGCTCAAGTTTCATACGACCCGATTCTATTTTGGAAAAGTCTAAAATGTCGTTTATCAAGGAAAGCAAGGTTTGACCCGCGCCGGCGATGTTCTTCGCATAACCCCTTA
>JAFXOC010000148.1 GCA_017529085.1 Selenomonadaceae bacterium
CAATGGACGGGATTTTTGTCTGTAAAAATTCAAGAAAAACTGTAATATAACAATTCTTGTTTGCAATATAATACAAGCAGAAAAAATAATTTGGTTTAGCGTTTTAAGGGAGGCATTATTATGAACATTGTATTTACAGATAATGGAAATTTACTATCAGAAGTAAAAAATTTTGTAGGTAACGGACTGACTTCTGAGGAAAGAGCAAAGGTAAATACGGCGATACGAAACATTCGTGGAGAATTAAGCGAAGTGGATAGATATAACTGGAAAGAAAAACTTCCAGAAATTGCATTAAAAAACAATTTAGGCGGCGTTGCGATATGTATTGCGTCAAGTATTGTACGACAGGGTTTTGAATCCAAAAAAATTCAAGGTTGGGCAAGCGAGATTTTGGATAAATGGAAATGGGCAGATAAGGAAAGAATAGATAAGAGCGCATTTCGCCCACAGGGGCATAGAACAGTAATATGGGATATGGCCGAGGAGTTTATTAAAATGACATCGAATAACTTAGAACAAATGAAAGAAGATAAATTGGGAAATATTGAAAATAGAGCAGAATACCAAAAAGCAGTCGCTAAAATGATTTTAGATTCCGACTATGACCATGATGTTTTTTTTGAAAAATACACAAAAAGATACGGCATTGTCGATACGCAGGATAAAAAAACTTTTTCAGAAGCAGTTGATGCTTTTAGGCAGGACATAGAAGATAAGGATTTCTTCTCCGCTTATATGCGTATGGACAATTCAAATAGTACAATATTTAGAGAAGCGTTTGATGATGAAGATTTTATGAAGGCTGTCATAAAAGTTCACGGAGCGGATCCGAACTCTATACGCCAAGCAGTTGAAAGTATAACGGAGCGTAAGGACGAAACGGTTCAATTTGCAGCTTGTCTTTTAAACGAAACTCTAAATTCGCCGGAATATAGAGAGGCGTTCAATAAAGGTACGGCTAAAACACAAGAGCGAACAATGTGATATAAAAATCGTTTGAAATTATTGTAAAAAATCAAACGATTTTAATACAAGATAAGATATAAAATCCCGTCCACAATGGACGGGATTTTTGTTTGCCGGAATCAATAAAAACCGTAATATATGAAAACCTCGTCTTGCTATAATCAAAATAAAAAGCATGGAGGGGTTTATTATGGCTAAGAATGTTAAAGAATTGGTAGAGGAAGTTGAGTCTTTTTACCTTAATGTTATGATGGATCAAGGCAGTTATTTAGATTTCCTCGATACGATGGCGAAATTTCATAAATACGATTTGCGGGAGCAGATAAATATTTTCCATAACGCTTCCGAAAATAGCACGGTGTTAGCTAACGAAGAAATATGGAAAAGATTGAATCGCACTTTGAAAACTAACGCTAACGCTATTCCTGTCCTCAAGGGCGAGAACGGGCAGGAAAGGATAGAGTATGTTTACGATGTTTCGGACACAAACGAATATCGTGAAAACGAAGAATTATTATGGCATATTGACGAAGAACGGGATAAAGAATATTTAAACGCCGCTTTGCAAGGCGAAGGTTCTGTCGAGAATCGGGTTCGCCATATTTGTATGCAAATGGCAGGAGGATTTGAAGGTAGCGAGGAAGAAAAGAATATATTGGGTTTAAGTTTGTCGTATGTCACTCTAAAGCGTATGGGGTACGATACGAGCGATATTTCTATGGAACTTATATCTACACCGTGGGATTTGGAAAATCCCGAAAAATTGCTTACGGAAGTAAATATATCGGCAAAGTCTATCTTAAATCCGTTAGGCAGTTACATCAGGAACGGGAGGACGAAACAAAATGATAGATCTGGATTATATAATGTCACCAATACCGCCGATAACGGACGAGCCGGAGCCGGAGGAAGAAACGGAGGACTTGGAACTGGAGGGGTACTTCGGACAATGGGCGAGGATCAGGATGCAATTTCTGATCGAGGAAAAGAGAGAGATGTGGAAGAAACTTCTGGCAGAGGGGAAAGCGGAGAAGTATCTGACGGATTATCAGGAGAAGTACGACCAGAAATTCGACCGACTGAACGAAATGATGATGGAGAGGGAAGGGGCAACGGAGGAACTGAAAGCGGAAAATCCAGAGGAGTGGATTCACAGGGCGAATTACGCCAAACAAGCGGCAACGGAAATGATAATAGCGGAAATCAGCGAAATGATGTAGAAAATCAAAACGAAAATAATACAACGCCTAATTCTGCTCATAATTTGGTTTTTCAAACGGTAGATAGATTTTCTCCCATAGAAAATCGCACATATTACGATGCTATTCCTTCAGACGATATAACAGACGATATTTTAAAAACACTCGATACAATGCCTACTACCTACCCGAAAACTTTTATCAATGTAGGTTACGGCAAAGCGTTTTTCAGTTTTGAAAATCCGCAGGATAGGGATGCTTTTATTGTAGAGGCTCGAAGTTTTATAAATGCGGAGGAAAATTCTGTCCAAAATAAACAGGATTCCGAATCCGAACAAGAACAAGACGAATATATTTATTTCACAAGAGAAGGAAAATTTGGCAGAGAACGCATAAATAACAACGATCCGACAAGAAATAGAGAAAATATATATAAAGTTGCAGCCGAACTGGGCGCGACAATCATCTCTAAGGAAGAATACGAAAAAGGTCTTGCGGAACAGAGAAGTCAAATTGCGACTGATCGAATGAAGGAACTTTTTAGAGAAGATAATATCGAAAAAATATTTGATATTTTGAGCGTCAACGACAATACATATTCTATCAAGGCTTTCAGCGAACTTTCGGGAATTTTTTTGGATAGAACTTGGAAACGCCGCAAACAACAGCTTATTGAGTATTACGGCGAAAAGTATACAAAGTGGCAAGAAGAATTAGAAACTGCCGCAAGAGAAAAGGAACAACGGGAGAAAGAAGCAGAAGAAGCGGAATTAAAAGAAGAATCCGCAAAAATCGGCGATAAATATTACGATTACATAAAAAACATATCGCCTATGCAAAGGGCAAGGATAAATAAAATCCTAGGCACAATGCTTCGTTATGACAATAAAATACAAACCCGCGCTCAAAATATGGAGTCGTTGTTTTCTGACGGCAAATTAGCTTTTACATACAACGATTACGGAAAAACAAAATATGCCGTTGAATCTTTCAGAACCGGGAGTTTCTACGACATTACCAAAACAGAATTTGATTATTGGCATTATTTGTATGAAAACTCTAATGTCAACATAAAACCGCAACACTTTTCAAGATATTCTCATAAAGCGGACGAACAGTATGCGGAGTATCATTTTGCTTACATTCCCGAAGATCAGGCTTCGGCAAGGTATTGGGTCAGCGCGGATTTAAACGAACTATCAAAAAAATATTTGGGTCACAGTATGGCTGCGGCTGTTGACGGTATTCAAGGTCACGGTTTTAGCTTTAGCACCGCAGAAAATATGAATAGCTTTGTGGAAGAAGCGAACGCATATTTAGACCAACAATACGGAGCGACAACTTCCTATGACGAATCCTTGTCTTTATTAGCCGAAGATGAAGTCGCAAGGGAAGAAAAAGTCGAAAATACGGTCGGCAACAATGATTCCGTTTTTGATTATAATGAAATGGTCGATAAAATTGACAATATTTTAAGAGGTTACGGCGAACAAAAAATAAAATTGGCGGAGGCGTTGCAACAACTTGAAAATATAAATATAAATGAAAATGTAAATAGAAACATTTTTATAACCGATCGCATAACCAAAGTGAGCGGCTTTCTTAAAGACACCCAAAAAGAAATAGACGATATTTTGGCAGGTTACGAGAAAACAGAGTACGAATATGCAGAAGCGTTCAGACGCTTTCAATCGCTAGAACTCGCCATAATTAACAAAAACGGTCAGTTTGAAAACATTTCTGACATGATGGCAGAAAGTGGTAAAAACGCCGCAGAAAATAGCCTCAATATCATACGCGCAGAGCATGAAAAACAATTTGAGGAGCAAGTTGCCGAAGCGGAACGGATAAACAGAGAAAGAGAGGAAAGTGAACAATCCGAAAACGGAGAAACTTCCGATCTACCAGTCGATGAACCTTTGACGCTTTTCCCCGAAAATGACGGCGATGAAGAATCTGTTGAAGAAATACAGACAGAAGTCGAAGCCGACAACACTTCGGAAACGGAAAGCGTTGACGAAAATCAGGTTGAAGGTGAATCATCAGAGGAAAATGCCGTCCAAAATGAACTGGATTCGGAGCAGGAAAACGAAACAGAGAGAAGTTTGGTTTTCCCTTACAGAAATATAGACGGGGTACAGCCTGACGATCCTAATTCCGAATTATTGCCGCCGATCGACTATAATTCCATAGACTTTGATGCGGATATGTCAACGGTTAGCGGTAAAAGAGCCGTATTTGTAAGAAATATTGCGGCGATTCGCATAATGAAAGATTTGGAAAAAACCAATCGAGAGTCAATGCCTGAAGAAATAAGAGTTTTGCAGAGTTATTCGGGATTTGGCGGTATGCCGGAAGTATTTGACGCTTTCAACAATTCGTGGTCTAAGGAATTTCACGCCTTGCAACTAGAACTTTATACCGAAGAATACGATGCGGCAAGACAATCAACGCTTAACGCTCACTTTACGCCCGACAACATAGTGCAGAGCATTTACGAAGGATTATATTCTTTAGGATTTGAAAACGGTCATATCTTAGAGCCATCGGCGGGTAGCGGAAAATTTTTCTTGAATATGCCGCAGGATATGAGAGAAAAAAGCAATTTGTTCGGTATAGAACTTGACGATCTTACCGCAAGAATTACCGCAAAAGCGTATCGGGATGTAACGATGTCCAACGAGCCGTTTGAAAAGAACAATTACGCAGATGGTTCTTTCGATCTTGCAATATCCAATGTTCCTTTCGGAGATTATCGCATAACAAGCGACAATCGTTACCGTGGAAAGCGTTTGTTCATTCACGATTACTTCATAAACAGAATGATAGACGAGGTGCGTCCGGGGGGTCTTGTCGTTGCCATTACTTCTAAAGGTACTTTGGATAAAGATACCGATACGGCAAGAGAAGAAATTGTAAAAAAAGCGGAACTTGTAACCGCTATTCGTTTGCCGGACGATACTTTTAAGAGCGCGGGAACTTCGGTAACAACGGATATTTTGGTGTTTAAAAAAAGAGAAACACCATTAACTCAAGAAGAAGTAAAAAATTATAAAGATAATATGTATTCTCGAAATGACGATTGGGTTTATAGGAACGCCTACGGAGAAAAAACAAAACATGAGAGTATAAACGCTTTCTTATACCAAAATTTTGACAACATTCTCGGTAAAGTGGAGAAAACAACTACGGCGTGGGGTAAAGATTTAACGGTAAAATCATCGCCGAATATTGATGTTAGCGCAAGGATAAAGGAAATTTTTGCGTCTGTCGGTAAAATTTACGAGCCGTCAAAGGAAGAACTGCCACTTCCCGTAGAAAATAATGTGGAAAAAGACGGATTTGTAGGTTTTACTCTCGAAGATGGAGAAATTACTTTCCACAGGGGCGATGGAAGAATTGAAAAACCCGAACTTACCGATAAAGACAGTAAAAGGGTTCTTGCCGCCGTGAAATTGCGCGATGTTACGAAAGACTTGTTCGAGGCGCAACGAAATAACTGTTCCGATGTGATTTTGCGGGAACATCAAAAGAAACTGGATCAGGCGTACAATGAATACAATCGTATGTTTGGCAGAATCTATAAAGACAGGTCTTTGAAAAAAATCTTTAAAGACGATCCTTCTTATAACTTACTGCTTGCTTTGGAAGTTTATAACAAGGAAGGTTTTCAACGAAAAGCCGATGTATTTACAAAGCGTACAATTTCGCCGAACATAACGCCTACTCACGCAGATTCGCCGGTCGATGCGCTTGCTATTTCATTAGGCGAAACCGGGGTTGTTGATTTTCCGTATATGCAGCAACTAACAGGTCTTTCTTATGATGAATTGCGTCAGGAATTGGAATTTACAAGTATCTTTCAAGATACGGACGGAAGTTTTTATCCTAACGATGAATTTTTGTCTGGAAATATACGGAAGAAAATTGCCAAAACAGAAAAAGCCTTGGAAGAAGTTTATTTGGAAGAAAAGGAACTTTATTCAAAAACCGCAGGAGAGGATTGGAAAAAACCTTTTGTTTACAATATTACCTCTCCCTACGAACAGTATCTTCAAGACAGAATAGACAAGGCTTTGGAACATGGCGGTAAATTTGTATCTGACGAAGAAGGAAGATTGGATTTAGCGCCCGATCCAGACACTCGCGACTATATCTCCGATAAACTTAAAGAGAAAAACAACAGAGATTTTCTGCTGTTTTTTGCGGGAGCCGCAGGAAATCTGCGTAGAACCAGAGAGATTGCAGAATATGCAAAAAAAGATCCGTTGTTTGTCCTTGACGCTCTAAAATACAAGGTTTCTGCAAATTATGAGTATGCCTATGACGGAAATCTCGGAGTGGTTTCGGAATGTCTTAGAGTCATGGGGTTGGATCAAAATAAAATTTTAGAAAGAATTTATCATGCGGGTTTCAACGGCGATGATCACGAATGGTACTCTTTCTTGCGCGACAAGTTTTCCAAAGAAAATCCGTTTACGGAAACAGAAGCGTTGGAAAAGGATTTTGCCGACAAGGTAAACGAGAGGGCAAATTTCTTTGAAAACCTCAAAAATGATTGGGAAGTTTACAAATCCGAGTATGATGCGAAGTATAAAAAATTAGAGGAACAAACTTTTCCAGATGAAATGAAGGGTATCGCCAAAAAAAGAGAGTGGCTTGAAAAAAATCTTGCCGCATTGAAGGAAGTATGCCCTGAAGATGTTCCTATTGAATCCATAAAGGTTGGTCTTGGAACTACTTTTATTCCACCTAGAGTTATAAAGGAATTTCTGGTGGAAGCCTTGGAAATCAACTATTTTGAAGCGGATCAGTTGGAAGTGTTTTTTGAGCCTTATACTTCCGAATGGAAGATTGAGGGGAAAAACATAGAGGACAATGTAAAAGTTTGGCAAACTTACGGCACAAGTAAAATGAACGCTCTTGCGTTAGCTGAAAAAGCGTTGAATTTCAGAAGTCCTCGTGTTTACAAAGAAATCGAAGTCATAGAGGACGGAGAAACAAAAATAAAGAAAGTGGCTGACACAGAGGAAACTCTAAAGGTTCAACTGAAACAAGAAGAACTAAAAAAACTTTTTGTTGATTGGATTTACGGTAAAGAAGAATACAGAAACGCCATTTTCACATATTACAACGAGCATTTCAACGCTATTCGCCCCAGAGAATATAACGGCGATATGCTTAAATTCCCTCGCATGAATCCTTCCATAACCTTAAAACCGCACCAAAAAGACGCTATTGCTCACACGCTTTTCGGAGGAAATACGCTTTTGGCTCATACGGTCGGAGCGGGAAAAACTTATGAGATGGTAGCGAGCGCTATGGAATCCAAACGCCTCGGACTCTGCAATAAGCCGTTGATTGTTGTTCCGAAGCATTTGACGGAGCAAACGGGAAGGGAATTTTTAGACCTTTATCCTGATGCCAACATTCTTATCGCAACCAATAAAGATTTTACCGCTGAAAACAGAAAAGCGTTTGCCGCAAAGATAGCGACACAGAATTGGGATGCCGTAATTATGGGATTTACTCAATTTGAAAGAATCCCCATAACCCCCGAAAGAAAATTAGCGCTTTATGACCAGATGGTAAACGAACTTATTGAAGCTAAAGAAAAAGCGTCCGGGAATACATTTTCCGTAAAAACCTTGGCAAAACAAATTCGTCTTTGCGAAGAAAAAATCCATAAATTACAAGGCGATAAGCCTAAAGACGGCACCATCTTCTTTGAGGATTTAGGTATTGATAGGCTTTATGTTGACGAGGCGCATTATTATAAAAATCTTTGGAGTTATTCAAAGATGCGTAATGTTGCGGGGATAAATCCTTCCAACCATGCGGAAAAAAGTCAGGATTTATACGAGAAAATCCAATATATTCAAGAGATAAACAATGGCAAAGGCGTAATTTTTGCAACGGGTACGCCAATTTCCAACAGCATGACGGAACTTTACACCATGCAAAAATATTTGCAACCCGAAGTGCTGAAAGACGAAGGGATTTTCAATTTTGACGCTTGGGCGTCAACTTTCGGGCAAACAACGACAGGTATGGAAATTGCGCCGGAGGGCAAAGGTTTCCGTGAGAAAACCAGATTTTCTAAATTTCATAATGTTCCCGAACTCATGGCGATGTTTAAAGAAATCGCCGATATTAAAACGGCTGATGTGCTTAATTTGCCTGTTCCCGAATGTGAATATGTCATTGAGGAAATCGAACGCTCCGAAGCGCAAAAAGAAATGGTGGACAATCTAGCCGATAGAGCGATTGCCGTTAGAGAGAGAAAGGTAAAGCCGGATCAAGACAATATGCTCAATATTACCAACGAAGGGCGAGATCTTGCTCTTGACGAAAGGAATATAGATCCAACGCTTCCAGAACCCGCCGATAGCAAGGTAAAACGCTGCGTAAATAATGTTCTTCAAGTTTATAAAGAATCCGAAGAATTTAAAGGAACGCAAATTATCTTCTGCGATAGGAGTACGCCTAAAAAAGACGGAACTTTTAGCGTATATGACGATGTGCGTAAAAAATTGATAGCCGGAGGCGTAAAAGCGGAAGAAATAGAATTTGTGCAGGATGCCGATACCGATGAAAAGAAAGACGCTCTTTTTGAAAAGGTGCGTAAAGGCGAGGTAAGAGTATTGCTTGGCGGTACAAAGAACTTGGGTATCGGAACGAATGTGCAGGATTTACTTATCGCAACGCATGATTTAGATGTGCCGTGGACACCCGCAGACCTTGAACAAAGAAAAGGGCGTATCGTGCGCGTAGGCAATAAAAATCCCAAAGTCAAAGTTTTCAGGTATGTCACTAAAGGAACATTCGATTCTTATATGTGGCAGCTAATCGAAAACAAGCAGCGATTTATTTCGCAGATTATGACTTCAAAAACGCCGTCACGAGAAACGGAAGATTGCGATGAATTGGTGCTTTCCGCAGCAGAAATCAAAGCGTTGTCGGCAGGAGATCCGCTTATCCGTGAAGTAATGGATGTCAACAACGAATTAACCAGATTGAAGATAGCAAAATCAGGCTATTTATCCAATCAGGAACATACAAGGAAACTTGTGACAACGGATTATCCTATTCGTATCAAAAATACTAAGCAAGAACTTTCCAAAACTTTGAAGGATAAGGAACTTTTTGATAAGAACTCAAAGGTTATTGAGGGCGTGGAAGATTTTTCGATAACCATTAACAAAAAGACTTATCTTGACAAGAAAGAAGGATTGGAAGCCTTGAAAGAAGCCTTAAAGGCGGGTAATAAGCTAAAATTCTCCGGGGAATACAAAGGCTTTAAATTGTCGGTAGTGTTCGGCGATGGTAGCAGCGGACTCTTTAGCGCTCCTAAATTAGCTTGTTCTCACATGAACACCTACTATTGCGATTTATATTCCTCTCCCGCAGAGCAGCTAAAGGGCATAGAGCGCATAGGGCAGACCATAAACAAGGAAGCCTTAACGCTAACAACGAAACTGGAACAGCTAAATCATAATCTTGAAGTTGCAAAAGAAGAATTAGGGAAACCTTTCCCGCAAGAAGCGAGATTTAAGGAATTAGAAAACAGAAGCAACGAGATTATGGAGATTTTAGCGGCGAAAGACAAAGGATTTGAAAACGAAGAAGATATTGCGAGAGAGGTTCGCATGAGCCGAATCCGAAAAATAGCCGATAATCCCGAACTTTTGCCTGACGATAAGATTGCCAGAGATTATCTTGTAGAAGCGGCTACGCTATATAATGAACATGGTGAGGACAGCGTTATAGATTTTCTCGAAGATTCCAATATGCTTGAAACTATGGTTTTGAAATATAATCATAGAGCCAAAGATGTTGCTGATGTTCTCGAAAAGTATTCGCCAACGCTTCCCTCGGTTACTCTCTTGCAAAATTTAGCGAAAAGTTATCGAACGCTAACGGCAAATCCGCAGCCTAAAATAGCCGCTTTCGCTATGTAACGACAGATGCGAATACAAGATAAGATATAAAATCCCGTCCACAATGGACGGGATTTTATATTAAATATTGATTTTTTGAGGAAAAATTATATAATATGTATAAAAAGGAGTTAAGTTATGGACGAGAACAAGAAAACAACGGAAACCAATTCAGGCACCCCGTTTGACGATGTGTTTCGCACAATGGTCAATGACTGTAAAAGATTGCTTTTGCCCGTATTAAACGAGATGTTTCATTATTCTTACGAGGGCGATGAAGAAATTGAGTTTTTACCGACCGAGCGCTATTTACATAATTTAGACGATAAAAGCGAAAGACGAGGTTCGGATTCGGCATTTAAGGTTACTGGCAAAGACGGGTATGAGCGGAATTACATAATAGAGTGTCAAAGTAAACCTGATAATTCTATGGCGGTGCGTATTTTAGAATACGGTATAAAATTTGCGATAGATAATGCCGATAAGGAAAAGAATAAAATCAGCATACATATACCGAACACGGGCGTATTTCAACTTCGCAGTACCAAAAACACCCCCGATAACATACAAGTGGAGATTGTCGCTCCACAAAACAATAAATTAAGTTATAGCGTACCAGTTCTAAAAATGAGGAATTACTCATTGGAAGAAATTTTTACGAAAAATTTATCCTTTATGTTGCCTTTTTATATGTTCAACAATTATAGTACAACTATTGAGCAAAAAATGATTAGAATTTTACCATACTGTCATATATAATAATATTAAAATATATACTACGAGGTGATAGTA
>JAFXOC010000149.1 GCA_017529085.1 Selenomonadaceae bacterium
CGGCGGAAAGGTCTTGAGTAAGGCGTTTCTTTACCTGACCTATCGCCGTCATATCGGATAGTTTCCGGATTGGGTTTAAGGCTTTCAATTTTTTCGCCTTGTATTCCTTCACTTCCATCGCTCCTATCATCTTCAAATTGTGGCATATCTGCCAAATATGATTCAGGTATCATAAAAAAATCGTTGGGAATATCCGGAATTTCATCGAGCATATTTCCGTATTCATCGCTTACGTTTCCCCTATCAGCTTCATCAGCAGGTTCGTTGAAATTGGAATCAACATCTTTATTATTTCTTTCCAAATCCGGTGAATTTACCTTCGATTCGGTTTTTGTTTCATCCGAATTGGAGATTACAGCGCTATCGTTATTCTTTTCAACGCTACTTTCAGATTTTTTATCACCATTTATCAATATCGGCATTGCCACAGGCGCAACTTTTTCCAAATTAACCTTTTTATCGCCTGAATTAGAATTTTCTTTGGTCGTATCTTCAACTTTACCATCATTACTTTCTTTAGGTGGAATCTTTTTAAGAGCGTCAAAAGAGTCCGTCATAGAATCTTTCCACATACGCTCCTGCCTAATCAACTCAATTCTGCGTTTTACGCTTCTCGCATCTTGAGCGTGAATGTTAAACAGAGAGGGAAAGTCAAAAATACGGGTCACTTGATCCGAATGATATGGAAACGCAGGGCATTTTGCCAATGGTAAAGTATGCTCCCTCTTTATAGACCCAGCGCACACAAGACATGGATCTAAAAACGAGAAATTTGGCTCTCGATTTTCCATCAATGCCGTTTCAAGTTCAAAATCAATAAACTTTAACGGATGATGTAAATTTGCCTTTTTCAGTTTTTCCTTCAATTTATCGACATTATCCCTTGTATATTTGGTATTGCCAACAATCTTTGCCGCCTTAGAAGTTTGCTTCTTTGCTTCCTGACAGAGTTTATTAAGACCGTGATACTTTGCATATACTTTAGGATAACGATTTAATTTAGACAAGAAAAGCGGGGAAAGATAGTAACGGAATTTTTTTCCTTTTATCGGATGATTACCCGCTACAAAAACAATTTCTTCCTCCGAACTCATGTGGCTTACTTCGTCCGGATCCATTAGGTTGCGACCCGTCAAAGATTCGCTGTTAGAGCCTTTACCAAGTCCTCCCCCATCGGAATGACTTACGGTTTTTATGGTTTTCTTTCCTAATTGTTTTGAGATAGATTCAGCCGTTGCGCCACCTGCGTCTATATTTGGCGTGAAATAAATATGCACATGACAGTTGCTTCCAATGGAATTATCCTTTGTATATTCTTTATTTAATTGGTTGACATCCTGACTGACAATGCAAATCTTTATTCCGTAACCGGCGCACACAGCCAGCGCAAGCTCCATCTGTTTTAAATTTCCAAGTTGCGGGAACTCGTCAAGCATGAGCAAAAGCCTTTGTTTCATACTTGCTCCGCCGGAAGCGTCAAATTCAAAACTGCGAATAAGTCCTTGCAACATGGAATTTATCAAAAGTCTTGACAAAGCCTTTAGCGTTTGCACCTCGCGGGACTCCATGCAAAGGTACAACGCTACACCCGTATAATGGCGTTTAACCTTTTTGCCGTTGATTATTTCTTCTTCATCCCAAGGAGCTTTCAATAAATCTCGAATACAGAAATCCGATACTTCGGTATTTTTCTGTACGACAGGGTTTTGATAAAGCACCATTGCGGTTTGAGCCGTTTGGAGAATAGAAGCTACCGTTTGATCCGCGCCGTTTACAATATTTGAAGCCGCTTCTGCCACTTTGGAATGTGTGAGTAAAATATGGAGACATGAAGGAGCTTTTTCTTCTTTTTTATTATCGTCATCCATATCAAATAATCCGCCACCACCGCCGTTATCTTCTTTAGGAGGAGGTGGAGCTTTCCATTCGTCATCATCGTCAGGACCTATGCCACATTTTAAAATAGCTTGACGCACCTCTTCCAAATTTACGCACGGGGGACCCTGATAATGCTTTTCCTGTTGCAAATAATCGTTTATTTCCCGCAAATTCATCACATATTCGCCGTAAACTTCTTTTAAACAATTACGGAACTTTACCACATCATATTCTAAAATTTCATGGGTTACGGGATGCCTAGTGCCTTTTCTATAAACTTCGTATGCGTTGACTAAATTTTTCAATCTAAACCAAAGCCTATAATTGGAAAGAGCGTTTTTATAAATCTTCATTTTTTCAGCGTGTTCCGCTTTTTCTTCTTCTTTTGCATCATCAGGCAAATTAGGCGGAGCTATGGGATGTGTTTGAGTATTTGCCAAATATTCCTGTAAACCGTTGCCGGGAATTTTATACTCTAATTCCAAAAATTCATGCGGAGAAATATGGGGATAAGTTTTTATCTCATGGAATAAATCTTTGGTGCTTTTATCCGGCGAAGATAACAACGACATAATATCCGATGGGCATGGAAGTCTGCGACCCTCCTGATAAAATTTATACAAAAGGTGCATTATAACGCCTTTTAGCAAACCCGCCGCAGAATTATCCCAAAACGGATCGCCACCGCCTTGTTTTTCCCCATCGGGTTTCACCATAATAGCAACAATGCTTTCAATATCGCCCGATTCTTCGGGCGTTTGAAAATTTATTTCTGCGAGAGGATTCCAGCGTACCGAACTTCCATCCTGTTGAAGCGGTTCAAACTTTAAAACCTTTTGTCCCATGCACATTTGTCTGTAACCGCTTGTCGCTTGCCAAAGTTCGCCTTTTACATCAAAGAAAAAAATCGAGTACG